>CANOFI010000248.1 GCA_947565255.1 uncultured Lachnospiraceae bacterium | reverse complement strand
TGGATAAATTGGAAAAACTGACACAGAATTTCCTTTTCATCTGATTCCGACTGGGAAAACCACTGCCTGATTTGAAAAGCGGTTCCATCATAACAGGCACAGCCAATCAGGTATACGTTTGTAGAGTGCGCAGAAAATCCTGTCGTTTCGATGTCAAAAAACAGAATATCTGTTCGTTTTGGCAGTAAATCACCTATTGTATTTGATTCCGGAACGGTAAGTTCCTTTGTTTTCATAATCATGCCGCATCTATCCTTTGTTTTATTCTGTTATTGTTTGTGTAAAATTGCTTGTTCTTCTTTATCACTGTATGCATAAATTGAATGATAGATGTAGTATAACATAAATTGCCAGAAAAGAAAATGCTTTTGTTCATTTTCTGGCTCGTTGCTTCGCGGAAATAAAAAAAGAAAGGAAGAGAGCAAGATGAGTGTATTAACATTTCGTGGCGGAATTCATCCTTTTGACGGGAAAGAATTGTCGAAAGAGAAGCCGATACAAAAGCTTTTGCCGGTTCGGGATTTGGTGTATCCTCTGTCACAGCATATCGGGGCGCCGGCAGTTCCGATTGTGAAAAAAGGAGACAGCGTACTGGCGGGACAGATGCTTGCCGAGGCGGGGGGATTTGTTTCGGCGCCGATTTACGCCTCTGTTTCCGGCACAGTAAAAAGTATAGAACCGCGCCTGACTCCGGGCGGAATACGTGTAAATTCCATTGTGCTGGAAAACGACGGCAATTATAAAGAGGTCGCATACGAAGCCGGAAAGCCGCTCGAACAATTGTCGGCGGACGAGGTGACAGGAGCGATCCAGAAGGCGGGAGTTGTGGGCATGGGAGGAGCCGGCTTTCCGACGCATGTGAAATTATCTCCAAAGGATCGCTCACAAATTGACTATGTCATTGCAAACTGCGCCGAGTGCGAGCCGTATCTGACGTCTGATTACCGCAGAATGCTTGAAGAGCCGGAAAAACTAATTGAGGGAATGCAGATTATTTTATCGCTGTTTCCAAATGCAAAAGGAGTTTTTGCCGTTGAAGACAATAAAGTGGATTGTGCCCTGAAACTGGAAAAGCTGGTAAAAGGACAACAGAACATGGAAGTCAAAACACTGAAGACAAAATATCCGCAGGGCTCTGAGCGGCATCTGATTTACGCGGTTACGAAACGGCAGATTAATTCCACCCAGCTCCCGGCGGACGCGGGGTGTATTGTTGACAATGTGGATACAATCTGCAGCGTCCGGCAGGCCGTCGTGGAAGGCAGGCCGCTGACATCGAGGATTGTAACCGTGACCGGCGACGCGATAAAAGACCCGTGCAATTTTGAGGTATTGCTCGGCACAAGCCATTTAGATTTGATTGAGGCGGCCGGCGGGCTGCTTGGAGAGCCGGAGAAGATAATTTCCGGCGGGCCGATGATGGGGAATCCGTTGTTTGAGCTGGATGTTCCGGTGGTCAAAACCTCCTCGGCGCTCTTATGTATGTCGGGGGATGAGGCGGCGCTGGAGCCGCAGGCGTGTATCAGCTGCGGACGCTGCGTGGATGTCTGTCCCGGACAGATTGTTCCGTCAAGGCTGGCTTCCTTTGCAGCACAGGGAAAACAGGAGGAATTTGAAAAGTGGAACGGCATGGAATGCTGCGAATGCGGATGCTGCAGCTACATTTGTCCGGCCAAACGCCATTTAACCCAGTCAATTAAAACCATGCGCCGTCAGATTCTGGCACAGCGCAGGAAAAAGTAGAGGAGCGAGGTGAAAAACGTGGACGAAAAAATGATGCAGCATATTTCTTCCAACCCCCATGTGCGGGCAAAAGATTCGACCAGCCGTATTATGCTTCTGGTATGTATTGCCCTGCTTCCGGCATGTGGATTTGGAATTTACCAGTTTGGCATCCGGGCGCTGTTTCATATTGTGATTACAGTAGCAGTTTGTGTCATTACTGAATATTTATACCAGTATTTTATGAAAAAAAGGATCACCGTCAGTGATTTCAGCGCGGTCGTTACGGGACTTTTACTGGCCATGAATCTTCCAGTGTACGCGCCCTTATGGATAGGGGCAGTCGGCGGCGTGTTTGCGATTCTTGTGGTAAAGCAGCTGTTTGGCGGAATCGGACAGAATTTTATGAATCCGGCGCTGGCCGCAAGATGCTTCCTGCTGATTTCATTCAGCAGGCATATGACGAACTTTTTTGACGGACAGTCCGGTGCAACGCCTCTGGCAGTGTTAAAGGACGGAAAGGCCGTGGATTCCTGGGATATGATACTCGGCACCTGCGAGGGTGTGATTGGGGAGACTTCTGTGATTGCCATTTTGGCTGGCGCGGTCATTCTGCTGATGGCCGGTGTCATCAGCATACGGATTCCGGCATGCTATCTGGCTTCTTTTATTGTTTTTCTGGTTCTGTTCGGCGGAAAAGGGTTCAATCTTTCATTTATCACGGCGCATCTGGCCGGCGGCGGACTGATGCTCGGCGCCTGGTTTATGGCGACAGACTATGTTACGTCGCCCATTACGCCAAAGGGGCAGATTTTGTATGGAATCATACTTGGAATACTGACGGGAATTTTCCGTATATTTGGAAATTCTGCAGAGGGCGTGTCCTATGCCATTATTTTCGGCAACCTGCTTGTTCCGCTCATTGAAAAGATTACGATTCCAACCGCGTTTGGAAAAGGAAAATTCAATTATGTGACGCAGAAAACCGCAGGAGGTGAGAAGCATGAATAAACAGATTATTAAAAATACCATCATTCTTGCATGCATTACCTTAATTGCGGGCATTGCCCTGGGGCTGGTGTATGATGTGACAAAAGAACCAATCGCAGAGCAGCAGCAGCTAACGAAAGAAAAGGCGTGTAAAACAGTGTTTGCAGAAGCCGATTCCTTCGACATAGACAACCAGTTAGACGTAACGAACGCCGGAGAGACTCTCAAAGAGAGCTATGAGGGCTGCACGGTTGACGAGGCGATTCCGGCGCTGGATAAGAAGGGGAACCTGCTTGGGTATGCGCTCACCGTGACCTGCTCGGAAGGGTATGGCGGCAACATTACCCTAATGATGGGTGTAACCGTTGACGGAACGCTTAACGGCATTGAATTTTTAACAATCAACGAGACGGCGGGACTCGGCATGAATGCCAAGGAGCCGGCTTTTAAAGAGCAGTTTAAAGAGAAGCCTGCCGGAGAATTGAAGGTAACAAAAGAGGACGCACCGGCAGATGATGAAATTCAGGCAATCAGCGCGGCAACCATCACCTCGAAGGCAGTGACGAAGGCCGTGAACGCCGGAAGAGAGTATATTACATTCCGAATGAATATAGATTCTCGTATCCAAAAGGGAGGTGATGGCGATGAGTAAGGCAGCAGAACGTCTGTATAACGGAATTATAAAGGAAAATCCCACATTTGTGCTGATTTTAGGTATGTGTCCGACCCTTGCCGTTACAACCTCTGCAATTAACGGAGCCGGTATGGGACTTGCGACGACAGCCGTTTTGGTTATGTCCAACCTGATGATTTCCCTGCTTCGAAAGGTCATCCCGAACGGGGTGCGTATGCCGGCATTTATCGTAATTGTGGCATCTTTCGTGACCATTGTGGAATTTTTAATGGAAGGATTTGTTCCGTCTTTATATGCAAGCCTTGGCATTTACATTCCGCTGATTGTGGTAAACTGTATT
>CANOFI010000247.1 GCA_947565255.1 uncultured Lachnospiraceae bacterium | reverse complement strand
CCTGATTCGCCAGTATCTTCGTCTGGCTCGAAATATCAATACTGCGGTTAGAAACAGCGCGGTTCTCATAAGTCATAAGAACGCCGGTGCGCAATATGATATTCGGAAGGATCCCGATCATTGCAATAAGCAAGAACAGCCTGAATTTCAGGCTGTGAATAAACTTTAACTTCTTCATCTCTTTCTCCGCTGTTTCCTGATGCTAGCCTCCGTAATAGTAACCGACGCCCCATTTTGTATGCACGTATTTGGGGTCGCTCGGACTGACCTCGATCTTCTCCCTCAGACGCCTGACATGCACATCCACAGTACGGACATCCCCCGGATACTCGGAGCCCCATACCAGATTCAGCAATTTCTCCCTGCTGTATACCTTATTCGGATTCAACACCAGAATCGCCAGCAAGTCAAATTCCCGCGCCGTAACGTTGATTTCCTTCCCCAGAATAAACAGGCGGCGGCTCTCGCAGTCCAGACGCAAATCTCCGTTTTCGACAATCTTGACATTCTCCTCTTTGCGTGCATTGGGGGAAGTCCTGCGCATAATTGCTTTAATGCGTGCCTTAACCTCCAAAATGTTAAACGGTTTCGTAATATAATCGTCTGCACCGTATTCAAGGCCCAGAATTTTGTCCATATCGTCTCCCTTTGCAGTCAGCATGACAACCGGCACCGAGGAAAATTCCCGAATCTGCTGGCACACCTCAAAGCCGTCCATTCTGGGCAGCATAATATCCAGAAGGATCATATCATAAGTGTTCTCTGTCGCAAGCCGGAGCGCTTCCTCGCCATCATAGGCGCAATCCACTTCCATTCCGTCCTGCTCCAGACTGAAACGAATTCCTTTCACTATCAACTTCTCATCATCGACTACAAGAACCTTTTTCGCCATCATTTCACCTCATTGAACCCTGACGCAGTCTTCTACTTTAGAAAACACGCCCTCTTTGATTCCTTCTATTTTCATCAAATCTTCAATCTGTGCAAAACCGCCGTTCTCTTCACGCCATGCCAGAATGCGTTCTGCCTTCGCGGCTCCGATACCCGGCAGCTGCATAAGCTCTTCCTTTGTGGCAGTGTTAAGATTCACCCTGCCATCATCCTGTGACTGATTCTGTCCTGCGGAAATATTCTCTTCCTCCGCTGCCTGTGCAGCCTCCTCCGCCGTCAACACGCGAATCATCTCTCCATCCGCAAGCGGCTTTGCCTGATTTAAGGACTGTACATCCGCCTCTTTGCTTACGCCACCGGCAAGTTCTATCGCCTCAAACACCCGGCTGCCTTCCGGCAGCGCATAGACGCCCGGCTCATTCACCGCTCCCGACACCTGAACATAAATCAGGGGCTTCTGTACCCCGGTATGCCCTGTTGCCTGCCCTGTGCCACCCGCATCCTCCGTCACAGGATCCAGATCTTCTTTTGTCTTCTCCTCCGGCACATCGGGCAAAAGCAGTTCCTCTCCCCGCATTTCTCTCCCCGCGCATCCTGCGGCCAGGAGAACGAACATTAAAATAAATATGAATTTTCTTTTATCTTTCAAACCTTTCCCACCTTTCCTCTACGTTGAGGATGAGAAAAGCCTTATTCACGAATCCCTTATATTGTATCGAAATTTTCTGATTATGACAAGAGGAATTTTTTATGAACAAAATCTGAACAAAATAAAAACATTCTTGACAATTGTTTCAAAAAGAGTTATTGTTCTATTTAGATAGTACAATAATACATTATAGGAAACGAGGTGATTAGATGCCATGGAACCTGGATTCAGACCGTCCGATCTTTATCCAAATCATTGAAAAAATCCAGATGGACATTATTTCTGGCCAATACGCTCCGGGAGACAAACTGCCTTCTGTCCGTGAACTCGCCATGCAGGCGTCCGTAAATCCAAACACGATGCAGAAAGCGCTATCCGAGCTGGAACGAACCGGACTGGTCTATGCAAAGAGAACCAGCGGACGATACATTACGGAGGACACCACCATGATTACAAACCTGAAGACAACACTCGCCAAAGACATTGTAGCTCAATTTTTAGATAACATGCAAAGACTGGGAATACAGGAAGAGGATGTTATTTCCCTCATTTCTGAATATATTGAAGGAGACAAACATGACACTGTTAGAATGTAAGAACCTTACTAAAAATTATGGAAACCACACTGCACTCTCTGACGTCAGTTTCCAGATTGATGCCGGACACATTATCGGCCTTCTGGGCCCCAACGGAAGCGGCAAGACCACATTGATGAAACTGATTGCCGGACTGCTGGGCGCAACCTCAGGCAGCATATATGTCAGGGAAGAACCTGTCGGACCCGGGAGCAAAAACATCATTTCCTATCTTCCCGACCACAGTTACCTGGATGGGAACATGCGCGTACAGGATATTATAGATTTTTTTGCAGACTTTTATGAGGATTTCGATTCCCTGCGCGCCTATGATATGATGGCAAAATTACAGATCAATCCCCGGCAGAAATTAAAGACATTGTCCAAGGGCACACAGGAAAAAGTACAGCTCATTCTGGTGATGAGCCGCCACGCAAGCCTGTACATTCTGGACGAGCCGCTCGCAGGCGTGGATCCTGCCGCAAGGGATTATATCCTGGATACGATTTTATCAAACTACGATGAAAATGCCTCCATCCTGATTTCCACGCATCTGATATCCGATATCGAAAACATTCTGGATGAGGTAATTTTTATTCAGGACGGCACACTGCACACGCACGCTTCGGTGGACGAACTGCGTGAACGCGACAACAAATCCATCGACACTATCTTCCGGGAGGTATTCAAATGTTAAAGAAATTGTTAAAATATGAGTGGAAAGACACGCGCAGGCTGCTGCTGCCCATCAACCTTGCCATCGTCGTGTTTACACTAGTCGGATGCGTCATGTTAAATACGAATTTGTTTGATACGGAACTGGGAGTTGTGCTGGCTCTTTGCTTAACGCTCTTTTATACATTGACTATCCTTGTCTTTTCCAGCATCACAACCATTTACATTTACGTGCGTTTTTACAAAAACCTCTACACAAGGGAAGGATATCTGATGCACACATTGCCGGTCACGGCAACCGAGCTGTTTCATTCCAAACTCATCGTGGGATGTTTCTGGTCCGCCCTGAACGCGGCACTCACGATCTCATCCTTTATGGCATTAGGTGCAGCCGCAGGATTCCATGCAGCAGCCACAGAAATGCCAGATGAGCTATCTTCCTTAGACCTTCCCTCTTCCATTGCTGAGATTTTCGGCTACCCTTTGCCATTCTTACTGCTATGGATGCTGCTTTTGATGATTGCAAGCGCAATCTTTTCCGTATTGATGGAATACCTGAGCGTTTTACTGGGACAGCAGATGAAGACCAACAAGCTTGCAGCGTCCCTCGTAATCTATTTTGGCATATACCTGGTAATACAGATTGTCACATCAATTGGCGCCATGCTGCCCAGTTTCTTTTTCACAGAGGAGGCCCTGGAAACGGAAGCATTGTTTTCTATGGTGTCACAGATACTGCGAATATTATTCCCGTCCATGTCGCTCTTCTATCTGGTACTCGGCATCATATTCTATCTCATATGCCGAAAACTGTTGAAACGCAGCGTCAATCTGGACTGATTGCACCGAAATGGTCAGGAAAAGCAGAGAATCTTTGTAAGAGGATTGTCGGTGACAT
>CANOFI010000246.1 GCA_947565255.1 uncultured Lachnospiraceae bacterium | reverse complement strand
CAGGAGGCCGTGGAATATATTGGTATTTGATTTGCGGACCAGATTTTAAGGAAGGAGGAAATTCATGAACGATAGAAGAAAAAAAGGTGTACACAGGGAGGAGATTGTTGATTTTCAGCAATTGATACGGGTGGTGGATGAGCAGTTAAACCAGCTTTTGCAGAGTAACCTGCAGGAACTTCATCTGACAAAGCAGCAGTTGATAACGCTGAGAAAGCAAAAGCAGGAATTAAAGCAGATGCTTCGAAAATGTGGAACAGGAGACATAATTGCCAAAAAATATATTAAACAGACCGTTCAGCAGATTTTGACGGAAAAGCTTATGATTACAAAGGCTGAGATGGAGCAGATTTTTCCGGTACATGAATCCAAAAAGCTGTCCGTGAGGGGGAAGTTTGAGGTAATGCTGTCCTGTTATGAGAGGGAATACGGAAAAAAAGCACTGGAAATGTGGATTTTGCACAATCATCTGGACAGCGGTCGAAAAAAGCAGAATGGAATTTATGAAATCAAAAGAGAGCAGGTAGAGCAGATTTTTGAGGGAGGGCAGTATCAGGTTTCGTTTGTAGAGTGGCTGAATCTGATTGTACAGAGGGTGTATGCGCAGTATCGCGGGCTGGGAGTGGTTGACGCCATACGTGATATGGATATTGACGGGGTCAGCGGCGGCGTGAGCGGCTGGACAGAAGAAGAGCGCAGCGTTTGGATTATGTTTCAGGGAAAGTCGATTTATCTGTCCTTTTTGTGTTTCGGTTCCCAAAAAGAGCTGCAGAGAATATGCCGGATTATTTATCGGCACGGACAGCCCGGGCAGCTGTCAAGGGCAAGGGGGTATTTGGTGAATGAAATGGCAGATCACGCGAGAGTGGTAGTTGCAAGGCCGGATTTTTGCGAGAACTGGGTATTTTTTGTGAGAAAGCTTGATAATTTAAAAAGCTGGAACTTAGAGGAGTTATACAGAGGGACAGATGTAAAATACGCAGTGCTGCTTTTACAGTATATTGTAAAGGGCTGTCAGACGCTGGCGATTACGGGGGCGCAGGGAAGCGGAAAAACGACATTGTTAATGGCGCTGATTGCATACATAGAAGGAAGCTATACGCTCCGCATACAGGAAGCGGCCTTTGAACTGCAGCTTAGGAGGTTATATCCGGAAAGAAATATTGTATCCTTCCGGGAGACAGAAAGCATCAGCGGGCAGGAGGGGCTCGATTTTCAGAAAAAAACAGATGGAGTTGTGAGCATCGTAGGCGAAGTGGCAAGTGCGAAGCAGGCGGCACTGATGCTTCAGCTGGGACAGACAGCCTCTTTATATACCTTGTTTACCCACCATGCAAATTCAACACGAAACCTTGTGTGGGCGCTTCAGAATAACCTTATACAGGAAGGGCAGTTTTCAAAAGAATCCATTGCACAGCGCCAGGTAGTTGAGGCTGTCCGGTTTCACGTGCATCTGGAAAAAAACGCGGAGGGCAGGCGTTACATTGCCTTTATTTCGGAGATTACAGCGAAAGAGGAACAGAATGAAAAGGGAGATTGCTTTGAGGAACGCAGATTGCTGTCTTACTGCGGCGGCAGGTATCAGATGCATAATCCGATCAGCCGGGATACATTAAAAAGGATGGCTGTTCATGTAAATGAGGGGGAAAGAAGGGAATATGATGGAGAACTTATATCGTGTTTTAATGAAAATACCGGGAATCCGGGGAAAACTATTTGTGCTGGCACAGAATATGATAAAGTATTACCCCATGGATGAGTGGCTGGCACAAAAGAGAGCGCTTATTTTATGGCTTCAGTATTTTGCGGTGTTTGCTGCTGCAGGAATCTCCTTGTTTTTTGCAGAGGCAATATCGTTTGGAGATGCCTGTCTGATTTTTTGTGTTTTTTTTCTGACATGGAATGCGGTTCGGTACCACAGCTTTCAGAAAGAAGAACAAAAATTACTGAAAGGATTAGAGGTTTTTTTGGGAGAACTGCGTTTTGAGTACAGCTTTTGTAAGAGAATCGATGAAGCGCTGGAGGAGTGTGCCGGCAGGCAGGACAGTATGATATCGCTTCATGCAAGGCAGATAGCAGACAGTTTGGAGGAAGGGGAGGAGGCGTATATAAGAAGCGCCCCGAATCGGTTTTTGGCTTTGTTCTGCGTTTTTTGCCAGATTATGTATCAGAATGGAGACCGCATTGTGAATGGACAATCTGTCTGCCTGTCGAATCTTGGAATTATGAAAGAGGCGGTTGAAACGGAATATTTGCGGCAAAAACAAATCGAGCATGCATTTTCGGGGCTGATATTTTTGTGTATTTTTCCGCTGTTATTTGTAAAAGCAATTGAAACGTGGGCGATTTCCAATATGGAAGAATTAAAATTATATTACCGCGGCAGTTATGGGATGATTACAACACTTTTGCTGTGTCTTTCTGCACTTCTTTGTTTTACAACAGTCAGCAGGCTGCGTTACGAAAGGCCGCTGCCAGGTGCGGAACGTGTCTGGCTGAAAAGGCTGGCGAAGGTAAAATGGATTGAAAAAGCAGTCAGCTGGAAAATTAATCGCAATTATTTTAAATATGTAAGGCTGCACCGCCTGTTAAAGGAGTGTGCTGTATCAGAGAATATAAAAGAATTTGTGATACTTCAGTATGTCACGGCATGTGTCTGTATGCTTTTTTCTATTGCTGGACTGTGCAGTTATCAAGCTATATACCGGAAACAGATTGTATACAAGACAGAACATATGTTCAGAAATGTATACCAGGTAAGGGGGGAGCAAAAAAAACAGGCCGAAGAGCGGATTGAGGCATTTGTTACCGGAAAAGAAAACCCGGATGCGGATAAACTGATTTTGCAAAACGGGACGGATATTTTGAGACAGACGGTTCAAAAACAGCTGGAAGCAGCAGCCAGACAGTGGAAAACATGGGGGCTTCCCTGGTATGTGTATGGGATTGTGCCGGTCAGCGCCCTGGCAGGATTTTATGGAAGATATGGCTTTTTGCTGCTGCGAAAGAGGGGGACGGGACGGAGAAGGGAGGAAGAAATTCTGATTTTCCAGTCGTTGATTCTGTGTCTGATGTATATGGAGCGTATGAGCGGTGAGGAGATTCTGCAGTGGCTGGAAAAGGTAGCCTTTTATTTTAGGGATAGTATATCAGGAGCATTGTACAGGCTGATATATCAGGATTATGAAGAAGCACAGCAGATAAAAGAAGAGGAAAATATGGTTTCTATGGTAATGATTTTAGAGGGGATTCTGGCATGTGACAGGCTGCCGGTGGAGGAGGCGTTTATGCAGATGGAGTCCGATTATCAGTATACAAGGCAAAGCTATATGCAGGAATGCCGGAAAGAGATACAGGATAAAAGTGCAGTAAGCAGGGTGATTGCGTTTGTTCCGCTGTATCTCACAGTAGGGTTAAAGCTGATTGTTCCGTTTGTGTTGGAAGGAATCAGCAGACTCTCCGCTTATGCGGAAAGTATGGAACAGTTTATGTAAAAGTATGGCTGCATGTTCTGGCAGCTTTTCAGAAAGGGGTATTGTATGGAAAATAGTTTAAAGGGACTGGTGTTGGCAGCAGGGACAATTATTACATGTATTGTAATCGGCTTAGGATTTTATATCGCAAGAGAAGCAAGGGATACGGCATCGAGCGGAGCGGGGCATAAAGGTCTTCATCGGCAGGCTGACGGTGATATATATGAGGGACAGGTT
>CANOFI010000245.1 GCA_947565255.1 uncultured Lachnospiraceae bacterium | reverse complement strand
ATATGCAAGCCTTGGCATTTACATTCCGCTGATTGTGGTAAACTGTATTATTCTCGGCCGTGCGGAGGCCTATGCCTCGAAAAATGACGTGATTTCTTCTATCTTTGACGGAATCGGCATGGGACTCGGCTTTACCATTGCGCTGACCTTAATCGGTGCGGTGCGCGAGCTGGTAGGAACCGGAAAGGTTTTTGGATTTTCCATTATGCCGGATTTTTATGAGCCAGTTGGTATTTTTGTTCTGGCGCCGGGCGCATTTTTCGTACTGGCCATGCTCATTGCTATCCAGAATAAAGTGAAGCTTTCCAATGCCAAAAAACGCGGAGAGAACACGGAAGGGTGCATGGATTTCGATTGTGCCTCCTGTGGAAAACAGGACTGCAGGGAGCGGGTGGAATCGATTTCCCAGAAGATAGATGATGCGTTAGTGGAAACTAACTCTGAAAAGGAGGGAGAACAGGCATGAAAACTTTGTTATTAATTACGATTGGTTCTGCACTGGTCAATAATGTCGTTTTGAGTCAGTTTTTGGGATTATGTCCGTTTCTTGGCGTATCCAAAAATGTAAAAACGGCGGCGGGAATGGGCGGCGCTGTTATATTTGTTATTACGATTGCCTCCTTCTTTACCTCACTGATTCACCAGTGCATTCTGGCACCGCTGAACTTGGAATATCTGAATACCATCGTATTTATTCTTGTTATAGCGGCGCTCGTACAGTTCGTGGAAATGTTTTTAAAGAAAAAAAGCAAGGGGCTGTATCAGGCGCTGGGCGTGTATCTTCCGCTGATTACAACAAACTGCGCCGTGCTCGGCGTGGCTCTGACCAATGTACAGAAGGAATATAACATTTTATATGGAACGATTAATGGGTTATTTGTTGCAGTCGGCTTTACCATTGCGATTGTCATTATGGCAGGAATCCGTGAAAAAATTGAGTACAATGATATTGCGCCTGCGTGGAAGGGAATGCCGATTGTATTGCTGACGGCAGGACTGATGGCAATTGCATTTATCGGGTTTTCCGGATTAATATAAGGAGGTGCTTGGCGTGGATATGATAGGAATCATTCTTGCTGCGGCGGTGGTAGGCGGTGCAGGTATCTTAATCGGCATTTTTCTTGGTGTGTTTGGGGAAAAATTTAAAGTAGAAATCAATGAGCGCGAGGTCAGCATCCGTGAGCAGCTTCCCGGAAATAACTGCGGCGGCTGCGGCTATGCCGGCTGTGATGGACTTGCGGCGGCAATCGAAAAGGGAGAAGCGGCAGTGGACGCCTGCCCGGTTGGCGGAAAGGCCGTCGGCGATGCCATTGGCAAAATTATGGGAGTGGATGCATCGGCCTCTGTCAGAAAAACGGCGTTTGTCAAATGTGCCGGTGACTGTGACAAAGCCGTTCAGGCATATGAATATTATGGAAATGAAACGTGCGGGACCATGGAATTTCTCCCCAACAAAGGGGATAAAGGATGTACGTACGGCTGCCTGGGGTACGGCGCCTGCGTGGATGCCTGTCCGTTTGACGCGATTCATATTGAAAACGGCATCGCAGTCGTAGACAAAAATGCCTGTAAAGCGTGCGGAAAATGTGTGGCGGCCTGTCCGCGGCATTTAATCGAGCTGGTTCCCTATGATGCAAAATATCTGGTGCGCTGCAGCTCGAAGGACAAAGGAAAAGAGGTCAAAAAGCAGTGTGAAGTCGGATGCATTGCCTGTCATCTGTGTGAAAAGAACTGCCCGGTCGGTGCAGTGACGGTCACGGACCAGATTGCACATATTGACACAGAGACCTGTATTTCCTGCGGTGCCTGTGCCAATAAATGTCCGGCCGGCATTATAACCGGCAAAAATTAAAATCAGATTCCCTCCGTGCAAAAGGGGTATGTCATACATGCCGTTTCATGGAGGGGATTTTTTTGCCTTTTCCAAGAGTATGTAGGCTGAAGGCGCTGTACACGCAGGTTACCACAAGTGCCTTTGCCGCGAGAAGAACAAGGCGCGGGAGAGACAGCGTATGGAAAAGCGGTGTGAAAAAGTAAGAAATTCCTACCCCGGTCAAAAGAAACAGGATCGGCATGACGATATCTTTTGCTGGATTATAGCGAATTGGACACTGCCGGCTCAGACAGAACAAAAGAAGAACCGTCAGGACAAGCTGGCTTGCCAGGACACCCCAAAGATAACCGAGAATGCCGATGTTTGGAATGACTGCCACCACGAATCCGATTCGGATTAACAGAGAGGCGGAATTGTATACAAAATACAAAAATGTTTTTCCAAGCCCGTGCACAATGCTGCCAAGTGTCGTTGTGATGTATAAAAAAGGACAGATCCATGCCAGCGTTACAATGAAATGTCCGGCGTCTTCACTGTGAAACAGGAGCTTTCCAATCTCATTTCCAAGATAGAGAAAAATGCCGGTGCAGTAAATTCCGAGCAAAAGACAGTATTTGATGGACAGCTCAATCGCATACCGGATGGACTCGTTCTTTTTTTCCGCCTGTGCCTGTGCAATCGTCGGAAGCAGCAGAACCGATACCGAGTTGGTCAGTGCAGACGGAAATAAGACAAGCGGAAGGGCCATGCCGGTGAGCGTACCGTATGTACTCAGGGCGGAGCTTGTACTTTCGCCGTAAATTCTAAGCATGGAAGGAATCAGTACGGCCTCGATGCTCTGCAGACTGTTGATTACCAGCCGGTTTAAGGTAAGCGGAGTGGACTGCTGCAGCAGGGTTCTTACCGTTGTCCTTCGGGATAGCTTCGGTGCCGCCTTTTTTCCTTTTTCCTTTCCGAATTCCCACCAGACAGCAGTGAGTGAGATAAGGGCAGAAGCGCCTTCCCCGATGACCAGCCCCCATACGGCAATGTTGATGGTAACCGGACTGTGTCTGGACACACAGATGGAAGCCAGCAAAGAGACGGCGCCGACGCGCACAAGCTGCTCTGCCAGCTGGGTGAACGATGGGACGCCCGCGCGTTTTAATCCGTAATAATAGCCGCTGACTGCAGAATGGACGGCTCCGAGCGGTATGGCGCATGCAAGAATGGCGAGAAGGCTGCCGCACCGCCGTTCGCGCAAAAAATGTACGGCAATCCAGTCCGACTTTGCATAGATAAAAAGGGCTGTGACAATGGAGAGAAAAAACATGAGACCAAATCCGATGCGGTAGACGCGGATCTGGTCAGCTTTTTTGTTCGGGGCATTGTTTGCGGCAATCAGGCGTGATACGGTTGTCTGAAGACCGGCGCATGTCAGGGAAAAACAAAGGGCATAAACCGGAAAAATCAGTTGGTAGATTCCGATTCCCTCTGCACCAATTGTGCGTGTTAAGAATATTCTATAGTAGAAGCCAATTAAACGGCTGATCATTCCTGCTGCCGTGAGTAAAAATGTTCCTTTGATTAAAGTGCGTCTGAGACTCATACTGCTGCTCCGTTTCTGTTTCATGCGCTTTTTTGCGGACATGACAGATATCATCCATTTTTTAAAATATATTCGGGAGTTTCTATTTTAGTATGATTTCATGGGAAATTTCTAAGAGGCAGGCGGGAATAACCGTCAAAATGCTATACAGAGATACAATATTTCGTATATCACTACTATATCTAGTGAGGAAAGGCTGTTTTCCGGCAGTCTTCAAAATATAAATATAAAATTGTGTGAATTGTATACACAATTATGATAATTTATGAAGGGGGAACCTTGGTGGAATTGAGCGCGGTCTTTACTTATTGT
>CANOFI010000244.1 GCA_947565255.1 uncultured Lachnospiraceae bacterium | reverse complement strand
TAAAATAGATATGAATATGGCAATAATACACAGCCGTTTCCTCCCAATGTTTTTATTTTCTGCACAGTATTTGTTCGTTTACGTGAACAATGGCAGAGGCCATATATCCATAAAGCTGCGATTTGTCCACAGAACAAACGATCCAGTATAGTATTATTTTACCAATGATTTTGCAATCTGTCAATAATCTTGCACTTTTCAGCACAAATTCCCGGATTGTATCAGATTTCGTTTTTTATGCGGAAATGAAGATATTTGTTTATTCTCTCTTGTGACATGCCGGGATTCATGCTATATTTATGAAAATAGGTATGTTCAGTTTTTTAAGGAAAATTTATATACTAAATGAAAATACAGCTGGAGAGGAGCAATGCATCATGAAAATAGTTGTGTTAGAATCTTTATCAGTAGGGGAGGATGTGAGCTGGGAGGCTTTGTCTGAATTTGGCGAGGTGGAGCTCTGCAGGAATTTAAAGCAGGAAGAGGTCAGAGCAAAGGCACAGAGTGCGGATATTTTAATACCGAATAAATTGCGGATTGATGCGTCGGTTTTAGAAGGAAGCTCTGTTAAAATGGTATGCGAGGCGGCAACCGGTTACAACAATATTGATATACAATATTGCCATGCCCATAACATTCCGGTGTCCAATGTCAGCGGGTATTCGACATACAGCGTTGTGCAGCATACAGCAGCCCTGCTGCTGGCTCTTTACGAAAATCTCGGATACTATAACAGCTTTGTGAAAGAGGGGAAGTATTCAGCAACAAACTCCTTCAGCCATTTTGGAAAAACATTTCATGAGCTGTACGGCAAACGCTGGGGAATTGTCGGGCTGGGAGTTATTGGGAGCCGGGTTGCGGCGGTGGCACAGGCACTGGGAGCAGAGGTGGTCTATTACAGCACAGGCGGCAGGTGCTATCAGGTACCATATGAAGCCGTGGATTTTGATACACTGCTTGGTACCTGCGATATTATCACGCTTCATTGTCCGTTAAATAAAAGTACAGAACATATGTTCGATAAAAATGCATTTAAAAAAATGAAACAGAGTGCGGTGCTTGTCAATGTTGCAAGGGGACCGGTCGTAAAAGAAGAGGATCTGGCGGATGCATTGCGGAATAAAGAAATAGCCGGGGCGGCGCTGGATGTGTTTTGCCAGGAGCCGCTTCCGGCTGACAGTCCTCTTCTTGCAATAAAAGACGACGGCAGGTTACTTATGACGCCTCATAACGCCTGGGGGAGCATTGAGGCGCGCAGGCGCCTGATTGAGGAACTGTGCGAAAATATCCGTGCCTTTTTGCGCGGGGAGCCGCGCAATATCATAAACTGACTCATTCAAAAACAGTCTGATAAAACAGCTGTGCCGGTGCCTGATAAGCTGCTGTATTTATTCCATATACATATCCGGTGCATCGGTCGGAGCACTCTCCAGGGAAGGCGCCAGAGTCGGGGTCGGTTCCGGAGTCTTTGTCGGCTCCGGTTTCGGAGTCTTTGTTGGTTCCGGCGTGGGGGTTGGAGTCGGGGTCGGCTGCGGCGTAGCAGATTCCTTTGGTGTAACCGCAGGCACTTTGGATTCGGGAGGCGGGGTTGTATTCTGTTCAGTCTGGGCCGGTTCTGACGGCGGTGCTTCGGATGGTGTTTCCGTGGAATGTTTCCTGGTCGGTTTTGCAAATTCTTTCGGTTCCAGTCCTTCATGGATGGCATTCATAAACTGTTTCCAGATGGCGCCCGGATAAGAGGAACCGCTTAATCCCGGCAGCGTTTTTGGAATATCGTAGCCTACCCATACAGTTGCAGTGTAATAAGGCGTGTAGCCTGCAAACCATCCGTCTTTGTTGTCGTTGGTGGTGCCGGTTTTGCCGGCAGTCGGCATATTGGTCACTCCAAGGCCTTTTCCGGTGCCCTCAGTGATAACGCTCTGCAGAACGTCTGTCATTGTGCGGGAGGCATCTTTTTTATATACCTGTGTGCCGTCCCGGTCCGGCCTGCATACCGGTTCCCCTTCGGAATCGGTAATTTGGATAATACAGGTTGGTTCGCGGAACAGACCGTCGTTTGCAAGCGCTGCATAGGCACCGGACATTTCGACGGAACTGCAACCTTTTGTGAAGCCGCCGAGCGCTGCCGGAAGTGCAAAATCATCATCTACAATGTTTGAAAAATCCATTTTTGTGAGGTAGGACAATCCTACTTTTGGTGTCAGCTCTTCAAACAGCTTCCATGCCACGGTATTTTTGGACTTTGCAACGGCCCTGCGAAGGGGAATGCTGCCTTCATAGCTGTCTCCGGAATTAGACGGGCCGTCTTTTATTTTTGTGTCGGAAACAGTGGTGTTCGGCGTATAATCGCGTTCCAGACAGGGTGTGTATACAATCAGCGGTTTTATGGAGCTGCCCGGCTGGCGGAAGGACTGGTAGGCGCGGTTTAAGGTAAATCCGTGAAACTGCTGTGTGCGTCCGCCGACAATGGCTGTGACATACCCGGTTCGGTTGTCAATACAGGAAGCGGAGGCCTGGAGCTTATAAATGCCGTCATCGCCGGTATCGGTAAACTCCGCCAGCTGGCTGTCCACAGCATTTTGCAGCTGTGCCTGCATATTCATGTCAATGGATGTATAGATTTTATACCCTCCCGTAAACAGCAGCTTCTGTGTACTGTTGTAGGCAGAGGTATATGTCTCCATGTAGGTCTCCCTGTCCCTGTCGGAGTCAAATGCATAGCGGAATTCAAATCCGTTTTCCTCCATCAGCGCTCTCGTTGCGCAGTAATACACAAAGGTTTCTACATAGTTCGAGTGCGTCTCCGCCGGCATATTCAGAACAATTTCCTCGCTGACGGCAGCATCATGCGTTTTTTTATCGATTACCCCGTCATTCAGCATCTGCTTCAAAATACGGTCGCGGCGCTTTAATGTGTTTTCTTTGTTGTCAATGGGGTCATAGAGCGTCGGATTGTTCGGAATCGCACACAAAAATGCAGTCTGGGAAAGCGTCAGGTCATGGACGTCTTTGTTAAAATAGCTTTTGCTCGCGGCCTGAATCCCATAATTTCCATTTGCAAAATAAATGTTATTGATATAAAATTCCAATATTTCATCTTTTGTATATTTGTCTTCCAGTTCCCATGCGAGAAACATTTCTTCCACTTTTCGCTCCCAGGTTACCGCGTGCGATAAAAAAATGTTGCGTGCAAGCTGCTGGGTAATTGTGCTTCCGCCCTGTGTAACCTTCCCGTTTTTTACAGCAGATAGAAGCGCACGCAGCACCGCCTTATAATCCACGCCTCCGTGCGAATAAAATTTTTTGTCTTCGATGCTGATAAAGGCTGTTTTTACATAGGTCGGGATATCGTCAATATCCAGATAATATAAATTTTTCTCGCCCTGCAGGGTAGAAATTACGCTGCCCTGTGCATCGTATACCTGGCTTGTCATGGAAGCCTGAAACGTCTCCTTGCTGGAATTTTTTACAAATTCAATCGCTTCTTTTCGCATTTTATGCACTTTTCCGCCAATGCCGCTTCCGTAGTAGAAGCATAAAAAAATAAGCAAAAGTATAGAATTTACGAGAAAAAATTTGGCTAATCTATGTTTTTTCTTTTTCTGTTTTTTTTCTGGTTTCTTTTCCATAAAACTTCCCCTTTCAAAAGGTTTCCATAGGATATCATACCAAAAGTATCCTGATTTCACGAATCATTTTACTAAAACTTTTGAAATGTTGACATAGCAATCGGTGC
>CANOFI010000243.1 GCA_947565255.1 uncultured Lachnospiraceae bacterium | reverse complement strand
GATATTGTATCTTTTGTTTGTATCGTCTGTATATCCGGCGCAATTTCTTTGATAATATTCAACGTATTTTGCGGCAGACTGGCTGAAAAAAATAATTTCTGCACATCGCGCATACATTTTTTTATGACGGCCCCTGTCTCCTCAATCTGCGTTTTTTCCAGCATTTTATCGGCTTCATCCACAACAATGGTCTGTATCAGATGCGCGGTGATTTTTCTTTTTTGTATTAATTCCAAAATCCTTCCGCAGGTTCCGACAACAATCTGCGGCTTCTCTTTTAAACTTTCCACCTGACGCCTGATGTTGACATTGCCCACAACCGGTACCGCCGCAATTCCGGCCTTCATGCTCTGCGACAGAGCATTCACCTGCCGTGTAACCTGCAGGGCCAGCTCATGCGTCGGCACCAGAATAAGAATTTTATTCCCGCTTTCCCCGTTCAGAAGCCGCTGCATCAGCGGGAGAACGTAGGCAAGCGTCTTTCCGCTTCCGGTCTCCGACTGTACTGCAATCTGTTTCCCTTCTGATATCAGAACAAATGTTTGCTCCTGTACGGGCAGCGGCTTAATAATTTTTTCTTTTTTCAACGCCTTTATGAGAGGCCCGCATACACCGATTTCTTCAAAGCTCATAGCATTTAGAAGCCAAGGCCGCCGAGACCATACATCAGTGTAGACATATATTCGGAATAGTCGATGGTCCAGTCGCCATTCATCTTAATAAATGTAACGGTAACCTCCTGTGTATCGTCATCTTCATCACCCTCGATTGTCAGTTCCAAATCCACTTTATAACCGGCGCTTACATTCACATCCTTCAATTCATCCACCAGATCTTCTACCACTTTGTATAAATCTTCCGCAGCATCTCCGGCACTGTCCAGTTCATCCTCCAGATCATCCAGCGGAATTTCATCTGCAAGATCCTTGTATGTATCTTCAATATCTTCCAGATCATCGTCATCCAGCTCTTTTTCCTTCTTTATCTCATAGGAAACCTCGAAATCCTTGCCATACTCGTCTTCCAGCTCATCATACATATTTTCCAGGGCGTCCCTTGCATTATCCAGTGCATCTTCAAAGTCGTCTTCCCCTTCATCCTCTGCAATATCCATCAAATCATGATATGCGTCAGCGACAAAACCAGGAAGCGCGATTTCAACGTAGTCGTCCAGCTCCGTACACCGGTCATTGACTAAATCTACCGCATCATCCAACTTGGATTCATAACCGCCTCCAAACAACGCTTTAATCAAAAGCACGAGCAGTACAATGACAACGATGGCTGCTACACCTACAATGGCCAGACCGATCATCTTACTCTGCTTATCATTGCCTCCATCCGGCATACTGCCTGCATTCGGAGCTCCACCATAGGCACCCCCTGCCGCCTGGCCATTCGGGGTGCCGTATCCATACTGCGCACCACCGCCCTGGGCTCCCGCATCGTTCGCATTTGCATTCCAGGCGCCTGCACCAGCTGAAGCCTGGTCGCCGGAAGCTGCATTCTGTTCCGGCTGCGGTTTCTCATCCTCAACCCAGAATGTACCCTTCTGGCCATCCCCTTCAGAAGCTGCACCCTCCTGATCCGGCGTTTTTGCCTCCGGCTGTGCACCGGCATCATTCATATTATACCCGCACGCACCACAAAATTTCGCATCATCTGCTAACTCATTTCCACATTTCGGACAAAACATGTCTAAATCCTCCTTTTTTCGTTCTTTTACTAGTATATCATCATTTTTTCACAAATACAACATAAATTGTTCATAATTTATCATTATTAAAAAGGATAGCACCAAAATGAAAATGCAAAAAAATATCTCCAGCCATAACAGGTACGGCTGGAGATAAAAATTTTTTATTGTTTTTTTAAAAATCAACTTCTGTACCATAATATGTACATACAAACAGCTTCTCCATCTGTTCGGGAGTGATTTCTCTTGGATTGGAGCCTGTGCAGGCATCCCCGACAGCAAGTTCTGCTATTTTTGCAACCTTCTCCTTAAACTCGTCTTCTTTGATTCCAAAATCCTTTAAGGTCTTAGGTATGTTCAGTTTCACATTAAATTCATCAATTTTTGCAATCAATGCATTCACCTGTGCTTTTTCTGATGTTCCGCCAAGACCGATACGGCGTGCAATGTCGGCATACCGTCTCATTGCCTCCGGCTCATGTGCGTTATACTTAATTACATATGGCAGATAAATTGCATTGGCGCATCCATGCGGTATGTGACCGGTTGAGAATGCCGCGCCTGTTTTGTGTGCCATGGAATGAACGATTCCCAAAAGTGCATTCGAGAACGCCTGTCCCGCAAGACACTGTGCATAATGCATCTGCTCTCTTGCATCCATATCACCTGCATAAGACTGCGGAAGATAGTCAAATACCATCTCAATTGCTTTGATTGCAAGCGGGTCTGTAAACGGTGAGTTCAGTGTTGAGACATATGCTTCAATTGCATGTGTCAGCGCATCCATACCTGTGTAAGCCACCTGCTTTTCCGGAAGCGTGGCAACGAGCGCCGGGTCTACAATTGCAACATCAGGGGTAATTTCAAAATCTGCAAGAGGATATTTTACGCCTTTTGCATAGTCCGTGATAACAGAGAACGCCGTTACCTCTGTAGCCGTGCCTGATGTGGACGGAATAGCAACAAATATCGCTTTCTGGCGCAGCTTCGGGAAATTAAACGGTATGCAGAGATCTTCAAATGTTGTATCCGGATATTCATAAAATGCCCACATAGCCTTCGCAGCGTCAATTGGCGAACCGCCGCCGATTGCAACGATCACATCCGGCTCAAATCCCCGCATTTCTTCCGCGCCCTTCATAACCGTTTCCACAGACGGATCCGGCTCAACGCCTTCAAAAATCTTAACCTCCATGCCGGCTTCTTTCAGATACTCTTCAACCTTTGCAAGGAATCCCCCGCGTCTCATCGAACTTCCGCCTGTCACGACGATTGCCTTTTTGCCATCAAGATTCTTCAGGTTTTCAAGCGCATCCTTTCCGTAATACAAATCTCTTGGCAGTGTAAATCTTCCCATGATAGTAATACCTCCTTTGATATATTTTAATTATAATTACACTCTACTATACGGTTTAACGGATAATAATATGTCCAATTTATTTATACTACCTTTTCTACATTTTTTCAAGTGAATTCACGAAATTTTCAAATGCTTTCTGTCACTTTAAATATCCATGCTATTCTATTTTTCTCTGTAATGATACCGACACGCCAGAATATATATGTTATTTTCATCTATCCTGTAAATCAGGCGGTCTTTATCATTGATACGCCGACTCCAGTATCCAGATAAATTTCCACTTAATGGTTCTGGTTTTCCTGTCCCTGCATTACCATTTCTGGCAATATCATTTATTAACTGATTAATCTTTTTAAGAGTTTTACGGTCTTCTGTCTGCCAATAAAGATAATCCTCCCAACCGGTATCTGCAAATACCTTATTCATCGTCTTCTACCTCAATTAATTCATGAACAGAACAGTGACCATTATCCAATTGCGATTTTCCTTTCATTAACCAGTCATAATTTTCTTTATTACCCATAACGTAAATGTTTTCCATAAGATTGTTATAGGACTCTTCTGATATCATAACTACGTTCTTATTATTTTTTCTTGTAATAATCATAGTTTCATAATCATCTGTCACTTTATCCATATACATTTTCATATTATCACGAAGATTTGTATAATTTACTGCCA
>CANOFI010000242.1 GCA_947565255.1 uncultured Lachnospiraceae bacterium | reverse complement strand
CATGGACATGATGATTTTGATAAAGTGATGGAGCATTTGAAGTATCTGAATCAGTACAGGGAGGAAACCGGAAAACAGTTTAAGATTTATGTTACCGGAATTCTGACACGTTTTACAGAGCATTTAAAAGAGAAATATTATGAAATTTTCGGCGACCTATCGGACCAGGTGGTATTCAAATTTGTTTATAACCAGGGCGGATATATGCCGGAGATTGAGAAATATTTGCGGTGCGAATGCGATGAGGCGCCTCTGCGGCGGTGCAATCTTCCGTTTGATGCCATTTCGGTTACCCGTGAGGGGTATCTTTCGATTGAAAATGCCGATTATGAAAATATGCTTATCGTTGCGGACTTAAATAAAGTGTCTCTGAAAGAAGGCTGGTATGGAGAAAAAATGAAAGATATGAGGCGCCGGTTTATGGAGGATGACTTAGGAGGAACGTTGTGCGACGGCTGTGTTCATCGGGAGTGCCGTCCGGCAAAGCCGCTGATGCCGGAATATTCTGAAATTGAGGAATATGATTTCGATGATACCATGGTCAGGGAACGAGTGGAAAAAGCGGCTTTGCAGGAGGGTGAATGATGAGTAAAGATCTTGTATATGTTCCGATGTCTGCGGATATTGTGCATCCCGGACATATTAATATTTTAAAAATCGCGGCGCAATATGGGGAAGTGATGGTAGGGCTGTTTACGGATGAGGCAATTGCATCCTATAAACGTGTGCCGTATATGCCGTACGACCAACGGAAAATCGTTATAGAGAATATCAAAAATGTCAGTCAGGTTGTGCCGCAGCTGACGCGTGATTATGAAGAGAATTTAAGAAAATATAAACCGCGTTATATGGTGCATGGTACGGACTGGCGGGAAGGACCGCTTGCCGATGTGCGTGCGAAGGCCATAGGGATTTTAGCAGAATGGGGCGGAGAAATTATTGAACCGGAATATACGCAGGGAGTTTCCTCTTCGATGATCCAGCAGAAAATTCGTGAGAGGAAGTGAGGTAAGGATTGCATGAAAACAGTATATACATGTTTTTGTACGGATGTGATACATGAGGGCCATTTGAATGTGATAAAGGAAGCGCAGAAATTCGGCAGGGTAGTTGTCGGTGTGCTGAGTGATGAGGCGGTGATTCGGTATAACCGTTTTTTTACCGTAGATTTTGAAGAGCGCTTTCAGATGGTGGAGAAGCTGGATGGTGTCAGCAAAGTGGTTGTACAAAAAGAGATTATGTATGATGAGATTGTGAAAGAACTTCATCCTGATTATGTCATTCATGGTGATAACTGGAAGGAGGGTCCCTTAAAGGCGATTCGGGATAATGTCCGGCATCTGCTTGATGAGTATGGCGGGGAGATTATTGATATACCCTATACATACAATGAAAATGTAAAAAGAATCGATGCAAGAATGAAAGAAAAGCTGTCCATGCCGGAATACCGGAGAAAGAGACTGAGACAGCTGCTGACTCTCTGTCCGGTTGTGAAGACAATAGAGGTGCATAATGGACTGACAGGCCTGATTGCAGAAAAGACTGTTGTAGAAAACAATGGGGAACTGGCTCAGTTTGATGCGATGTGGATTAGTTCTCTCTGCGACTCGATTTCCAAGGGAAAACCCGATATTGAGCTTGTGGATATGACATCAAGATTCCGTACAATCGATGATGTGATGGAGGTTACTACCAAGCCGATTATTTTTGACGGAGATACCGGCGGTCTGATTGAGCATTTTGTGTATACAGTCCGTTCTCTGGAGCGCATGGGTGTTTCTGCAGTCATTATTGAGGACAAAACCGGTTTGAAAAAGAATTCCCTCTTTGGTACGGAGGTTGAACAGACGCAGGACAGTATTGCACATTTTTGTGAGAAGATACAGGCAGGAAAAAAAGTGCAGCTGACAGACGATTTTATGATTATCGCACGAATTGAAAGCCTGATACTGGAAAAGGGTATGGAGGATGCACTGACCCGGGCAGATGCATATGTCGGGGCAGGTGCAGACGGGATTATGATTCACAGCAGAAAAAAGGACCCGGCAGAAATATTGGAGTTTTGTGACCGTTTTCGCGTTAAGAATAAAGAGACGCCGATTGTTGTGGTTCCTTCCTCGTTCAATTCTGTCACTGAGGCAGAGCTGGCGGCACATGGCGTGAATATTGTAATCTATGCGAACCAGCTGACAAGAAGTGCATTTCCGGTGATGGAGCAGACGGCAGAGGATATTTTAAAATATCACCGGGCATTGGAGGTTGACAGCCGCCTGCTGCCGATTAAGGATATACTGACACTGATAGATGAACTTTAAATAGATGAGCTTTCTTTCAAACAAATCCTGACAGGAGTTGGACAGCCGGGTGCGGAGAAGAAAAAGGCGGTATTGTATGGATTTTATGGAGGACAAATATGGAGGCAGAAAGACTGGCAGATATTATGGGAGCGGATTTCTACGCGGGAGTTCCGGATTCCCAGTTAAAGGCGCTGTGTAATTATTTAATGGATCAATACGGCATTTCTTCCAGACATCATGTAATTGCTGCGAATGAAGGAAATTGTACGGCGCTGGCGGCAGGATATCATCTGGCGACAGGAAAAATTCCTGTCGTTTATATGCAGAACAGCGGAGAAGGGAATATTATCAACCCGGTTGCGTCGCTGCTGAGCAGGAAAGTATATGCGATTCCTATGATTTTTATTATCGGATGGCGCGGGGAACCAGGCGTTCATGATGAACCCCAGCATATATATCAGGGGGAAGTGACCCTCCGGCTTCTGGAGGATATGGATATTCCTTATTTTGTAATTGGAAAGGAAACAACCGGTGAAGAGGTAAGATCAGCCATGAACGGTTTTCATAAAAATCTGGAGGATGGCAGAGCCGTGGCGTTTGTAATACGCAAAGGTGCCCTGACCTATGATGGGAAGGTTTTGTATGAAAACCAGAATAAGATGATACGCGAAGAGATTATCCGGCATATTGCGGATATTTCAGGGGACGATCCAATTGTTTCGACAACTGGAAAGGCAAGCCGTGAGTTATTTGAGATTCGTGAGAAAAATGGCAGAGGGCATAAATACGACTTTTTGACTGTCGGTTCCATGGGGCACAGCTCTTCGATTGCCCTGGGTATTGCGCTCCAGAAGCCTGAGACCAGAATCTGGTGTGTGGACGGGGACGGCGCTCTGTTGATGCATATGGGTTCTATGGCCGTGCTGGGAGCCAACGCGCCCCGAAATATGATACATGTAGTAATTAACAATGGTGCACATGAGACGGTCGGCGGTATGCCGACTGTGGCATGCGATATGGATTTAGCCGGTATTGCAAAAGCATGCGGTTATAAAAGTGCAGTGAGTGTCGATAATTTTGAGGACCTGGACAGAGAATTAGAGGCTGCGAAGAACCGAAAGGAATTAAGTTTTATTGAAGCAAAGTGCGCAATGGGTGCACGCAGCGACCTTGGGAGGCCGACCAGCACGCCGCTGGAGAATAAGAAAATGTTTATGGAATATTTGAGGGATATGTGTGAATAAACCATCTTTCAATAAGCAGTTACGGCAATGGTTCAGGAGTGTATTGTAAGAAATATATTCTGGAACACCGGGAGGAAGTATATGCAAGAGAGAAATTATGGAATAGACGCGTTACGGCTTGTCTTGATGTATATGGTTTGTATGTTACATACTCTTGGACAAGGCGGAATTTTAAAGTCGAGCGGGTTGGGTGTGGA
>CANOFI010000241.1 GCA_947565255.1 uncultured Lachnospiraceae bacterium | reverse complement strand
CTGCCCCCTCATCTGACATATTCAGAATCCGGTTACAGGTTTGCTGCTGAATTGTCATTATCCCACATCCTCTCAATATTTTTTGATTTTTGTCTTTTTATTTACTAAAAACGCTTAAAAAATAATTTTTACATCTTTATTCGTATTATATATTGTCATTCAAAAAATTTCAATAAATAAGAAAATGGCTTTTTCATTTTCCCGCACTTTTTATTTCTCACTTAAAAACAAACAATTTACTAAAAACATAATTGGCAACCGTAACAACGACCGCCACCACAATCTTGGCAATTTTATCGTTCAGATGCATCAGACTGACCATACAAAACATGCCGGCCATATCCAGCAGAAGCGTTGTAACCCTCGATGTTACAAAAGAGGCCGCCTCCCGCAGCATATTTTCATTTTTGCTTTTAAATACAAACCACCGGTTGGCAAAATATGCAAACGCAACTGTCACAATCCACGAAAGAACATTGGCAATCTGAAGCTGGAACGGATTCTCTGCGTCAAAAAACAGCCCGGTTGCGGCATAATAAGAAGCAAGGCTGACAACCGTTGTCAACCCTCCTACAATCAGATAATTAATAATTTCCGCATTCTTTTTATAGAACCTTATGATTTGCTGCACCATCACTTTTCCTCTTTTTCATACGTTGATTTTGAAACAATGTACCGCGGCCTTCCTTTTACTTCCTCATATATCTTCGCCACATAATAGCCTATGATTCCAAGGCTGATCATACAGATGCTGCCTATAATCAGCAGAAGAATAATGACAGTCGTAAACCCTTCCAGCGCTTTTCCCGACAGATACTTATACAGCGTCTGCACAATGAAAAACAATGTAAATAACAAAAACAGAAAGCCGACTCCTGTTGCAAACTGCAGCGGCGCCGCGGAAAAGGAGGTAATGTTTGTCACGGCATATTTTATCAGTGAACGGGTGGACCATTTTGACGTTCCTTCGGTCCTTTCCCGGACGTCAAATTCAACCGTTGTGGACTCAAATCCAATCCACGAGGACAATGCCCGGAAAAACACCTGCTTTTCCGGCATATCCAAAAGCACGTCCACAGCCTTTCTGTCCAGCAGCTTAAAATCAGAAGCCCTCTGCATATCAATTCCGGTTGCGCTGCTGATAATTTTATAAAAGGTTCTGGCCGCAAATTTATGGAAAATTCCTTCCTTCCCACGGCTCGCTTTTACGCCCTCCACCACCTCAAAGCCTTCCTTCCAGAGACGGACCATATCAATAATCGTTTCCGGAGGATGCTGCAGGTCGCAGTCCATAATGACGCAGCAATCTCCCTTTGCAGATGCCAGCCCGGCCAATATGGCAGATTCTTTTCCAAAATTTCTGGAAAATCCAATACCGTTTACATTCTCGTTCTCTCTGCTGACCCGCTCAATCTCAGCCCAGGTACGGTCCTTTGAACCGTCATTCACGAACACAATCTCAAACGAAATTCCTGCCCCGCGCAATATTTCCGAAATTGTGTCAGCAGCTTTCTGAATCATTTTTTCTTCATTGTATGCCGGTAAAATAACGGATACCATATCGATTTCCTCTTTTCGTGTTTTTTCTTTTGAACTGCAGCGAACGTTTTTAAACGATTCTGTCAAAGCCTGAAAAATAATATTTTATAAAGAAGTGCAGCTTAAACACTTCTTTTCAGGTAAGCCTTATTGATTTCGAAAATAATATCTGGTTTGTCCGCTGTTGTACTGCTCACATAAAAATCTATATATTATAAGTTAAATTTATCGTAAAATCCTAACTTTGTCAATACCCCCTGGGGGTATTTCCGCCGCACGCTCAGGCTTCACGGTACCCCTGCGGATTCTTTTTCTGCCAGTTCCACGCATCCCGGCACATATCCTCCAGATTCTTTTGCGCCCTCCAGCCTAAAATCTCCTGCGCCTTTGTGCTGTCGGCATAGCATACCGCCAGATCGCCCGAACGCCTGCCGGTAATCCGGTATGGAATGCGGACATGGTTCACACGCTCAAATGCATGCACAAGCTCCAGAACACTGTACCCGGTCCCGGTTCCTATATTAAAGGTCTCCACTCCCTTGTGCTCCAGGGCATAGCCAACCGCCTTTACATGAGCCTTTGCCAGGTCCACCACATGAATATAGTCCCGTACTCCGGTACCATCCGGGGTATCATAGTCATCTCCGTATATGCTGAGCATCTTAAGCCTACCGGACGCCACCTGTGAAATATACGGCATAAGATTATTTGGCGTATCCTTTGGATCCTCGCCGATCAGACCCGACTCATGCGCACCCGCCGGATTAAAATATCTTAAAAGCACTGCCGACAGCCGCCGGTTTGCTCTTGTCAGATCTCTTAAAATCTGCTCATTCATATATTTCGTCCAGCCATAAGGATTGATGCAGGAGCCGGTTTTCACATCCTCCCGCACCGGCGAACGGTTTTCCATGCCATAAACAGTTGCGGAAGAACTGAAAATGATATTAGGCACCTGATAGCGCTCCATCATCCGAAGCAGCGAAAAGGTCGTGCTTAAATTATTCTGATAATAGTTCAGCGGTTCCCGGACAGATTCACCGACCGCCTTGTGGCCTGCAAAGTGAATGACCGCTGCCAGCTCGTTCTCGCCAAAAACCCTGTCTAACTGCTCCTCCACACTCACATCGATATTATAATGCACAATATCCACACCCGTAATCTGCTTTAATCTGTCATAAATAACGGGACTGCTGTTATAATGGCAGTCGGCTATTACGACATTATATCCGCTTTTCAGCAGCTCCACCGCCGTGTGGCTTCCTATATATCCGGCGCCTCCGGCGAGCAGTATGGAACCCTTTGGGCTTTTTATTTCATCATTTTTTTCGAACATATGTTCTTTTCCATTATTTTTCATAGATATACCCTTCTGTCTCTGTTTATGTTCCTGCTACAAAGGAATCAATCGGCTTAAACAGCTTTTCCATGACTTTTTCCGCTTTCTTTTTCATAAATTGATTATAAATCCATGCACATGCAAAAATAATTATCACACACAGCGCTGTGCGTATCCATACATTTGGAATGGCCAACTTTATAAAATGAGCCGAACAATAATACAAAATTTCTCCGTGAATCATATAAATTTCCAGCTGAAGCTTTCCCAGGAACTGAATCCACCTTAAGCTCAGCAGCCCGGAAAAGATTCCGGAATCAAATGCAAAAACAAAGCATACCGCGCAAAACATGATAACGAACTGTCCTCTGAGCCAGACGCCCTGTTTTTTTACACATAAAAACACGGTCACTGCTATTGTCAGAATTTCCAGGAGACTGTATACTGCCAAATTTAATTTTGCAGCATACTTTTTCCTTATATACAAAAAGATTCCCGCCGTGCACATTCCCATAAAAAACTCAAGCGCCCTTATAAACGGCGAAAAATGATACTGAAAATTCCAGTAATCGCATTGCAGGACATTTTGAATAAATTCCAGTCCATATCTGATACCGGCCGTCACAACCAGAAAAACTGCCGCCCTCTTTGCGCTTTTCCTCAGCAGCCCCAAAAACAAAGGGGTAACGAACGTACAGAAAAGCAACGCTGACAAAAACCAGGTAACGCCGTTAAAAGACGTACAGACAGCTATATTGTTGCTCCATGCCTGCAAAAGGGAAAGATTCAGAACGGAGAGCAATAATCCCGATTTGTAATGAGTTAAGGACTTTTAATGATGTGATAAGCATCATATAGTTT
>CANOFI010000240.1 GCA_947565255.1 uncultured Lachnospiraceae bacterium | reverse complement strand
TTTCCTCTGTGCCTTGCGCAGCACAGATAAGCTGTAAGACAGCCGGTTTTCCGGCCGCAACTTTTACTCTGCCCCGCAGGGGAATCTTTCGCTTCTGTTCCAAATAGGTCTGTCTTATTTCCTGCAAAAATGCCTCATTTTTGGTCCGGTACACCTCAACCTTGTTTTGTCCCTGAAACAAAAACCGGTATTTTTCCGGAAGAACATAGATCTGTCCGCGCAAAACCTCCCGGGTGCATACAAGCTCCAGCTCTTTTTTCAGCTTTTTGTCCCATACACCCCGGAACTCCAACACATCCTCTTTATGAAGATGTATTTCAGCCCGCATAAAAAAACCATTCTTCTTTGCAACGAGCGTTCCCGCATGCACGCCATTGTGATTCGGGCGCACCATTGCCATCATATCTTTTCCATTGTGCTTTGTGTAATAGCCGGAATGAAAGCCGCCCCGGTTATACAGATCCATCAAATGCTGACGGTCCCGGTCATCAATTGCATACCCTTCCTTTCCCTTTTCCAGGTATAAATCCACATATTTCCGGTATATGGCCGTCACACCCGCCGTGTATTCGGGCCGCTTCATCCGCCCTTCTATTTTTAACGAAAAAACACCTGCCTCAATGATTTCCGGTAAGATATCCAGGGTGCAGATGTCTTTCGGACTCAGCAGATATTTTTCTTGTTTATCATTTATTTTGTTCCTTTGACTGTCATACAAATCGTAGGGCAGACGGCATGGCTGGGCGCACCGGCCGCGGTTTCCGCTCCTGCCCCCGGCAAAGCTGCTGAACAGACACTGCCCGGAATAACAGTAACACAGCGCACCATGTACAAAGCTTTCTATCTCCATTCCTGTTTCTTTTCGGATTTCCTGAATTTCCTCCAACGACAGCTCCCTGGCCGTCACAATCCGCGCAGCACCCAGCTTTTCATACGCGCGCGCACTCCCGGCTCCTGTGCACACGGCCTGTGTGCTGACGTGAATCGGAAGATCGGGAAAATATTGTTTTATAACACAAAATACACCGGTATCCTGTACGATAACGGCATCCAGTCCCTGCCTGTAATATGGCATAAGAAAAGAAACAAGCTCTTCCTCCAGCTCCTTTTCCTTTAACAGCGTATTCACAGTAAGATACAGTTTTTTTCCATGCAAATGCACAAAATCGATTGCCTCTGTTAATTGTTCACAGGCAAGATTATCCGCATATGCCCTCGCACCAAAGCTGCTTCCTCCGGTATAGACGGCGTCCGCCCCGGAAAAAACTGCAGCCCGGATGCCGTCCATACCCGAAGCAGGCGCTAACAATTCTACCTGTGGTTTTTTTCTGTCCATATTACTTTCCGCTTTCTTTTTTACCGGTTCCGGCACTTTCCTTATATGTCTTCAACTCTGTTTCCAGCTGAATCAGCTTCTTTTGTGCCTCCTGCAATTCCTTTTTATTTTTGTTCAGGCGCTTTTCATTGTTTTCCAGTTTTAACTGCACTGCTATCATCTTGTGCTTGATATCATACAGCTCCTTATCCTTATCGGCAATTTCCTCTTCCAGCAGTTCCGCCTGTTTTTTTGCTTTAAAATATTCGTCTGCAATATTTAATTCAACAAGAACGCGTTTCATATCATACGAACAGTTTCTATAATTATCATTCTGCGTTACTTCTGTAATTTTCTGGTCAAGATAACCGGCTACCTTCTGCAGATACTCATCGCTTTCGTATCCGCCCAGTGTATATACTTTTCCACCTATTAATACCTGCACACTATTTTTCGTTGCCATTCTTCCATTCCTCTCTTCTTCACTATCCACTCGTACAATTCCAATCATACAGATATTATAATGTACTTTTCACCCAGCATTACCCCATAAAAAGGGCAGAAATAAAACTGCTTACTGAACATTATAGCATACCCCGGACTCCTCTGTAAACCTATATTCACAAAAAACCGGATAAATCAAGAGGGAATCGTTCCTGTTTTTTTGCCCCTTTTTCTGTTACTTTTCCTCTTCCTTTCCGCCCTTATACGATAATTTTGCAGAATTTTTTCTTTCCTCTCTTTACAACCCTGCCTTCTCCCTCGAAGGCTTCCTTTGCAAAGGAGACCTTTATATCGGTCATCTTTTCGCCGTCCACAGAAACGCCTCCCTGTTCGACAGCTCTTCTTCCCTCCGAGCGCGACGATACAAGCTCTGCCTTTTGCAAAACGGTAATCAAATCAATCTGGCCGTCCGTAAAATCTTCCTCTGCCAGCTGCACCTTTGGCATATTGGCCGCAGTTCCCCCGCCGGAAAATAAAGCCCTTGCGCTCTCCTGAGCTTTTGCAGCCTCCTCATCGCCGTGAACAAGCTTTGTTAGCTCATATGCAAGAATTTCTTTTGCCTGGTTGAGCTGGCTGCCCTCCCAGCTGTCCATCTTATCAATCTCTTCCAGCGGCAGAAATGTCAGCATACGGATACATTTCATCACATCGGCATCGGCAACATTTCTCCAGTACTGGTAAAACTCAAACGGTGATGTTTTTTCGGGGTCCAGCCAGACGGCGCCCGACTGGGTTTTGCCCATTTTCTTTCCCTCGGAGTTTAAAAGAAGTGTAATGGTCATTGCATATGCGTCTTTGCCCAGCTTACGGCGAATCAGTTCGGTTCCGCCGAGCATATTTGCCCACTGGTCGTCCCCTCCAAACTGCATATTGCAGTTATATTTCTGGAACAGCTCAAAAAAGTCGTAGCTCTGCATAATCATGTAGTTAAATTCCAAAAATGTCAGTCCCCGCTCCATCCGCTGCTTATAACACTCATGGGAAAGCATCCGGTTCACGCTGAAATGCGCTCCCACTTCACGAAGCACATCAATATAATTCAAATCGAGCAGCCAGTCTGCATTATTTACAAGCATAGCCTTTCCATCAGAAAAATCAATAAAACGCTCCATCTGCTTTTTAAAACAGTCTACATTGTGCTGAATGGTTTCTGTTGTCATCATCTGGCGCATATCGCTTCTTCCAGATGGGTCTCCAATCATGGCTGTACCGCCGCCAATCAGTGCAATCGGCTTATTTCCCGCCATCTGCAGCCTCTTCATCAGGCACAGTGCCATAAAATGCCCGACATGCAGGCTGTCCGCGGTCGGGTCAAACCCAATGTAAAACACAGCTCTGCCATTGTCCACCATCTCCCTGATTTCCTTTTCATCCGTCACCTGGGCAATCAGTCCTCTTGCCACTAATTCATCGTAAATTTTCATAGTCTTCTCTCCTTATCATTAATCGAGCCGGGAAACTTTCCCCTGCCCGTGCGCCGGGCACCGCCAGCTTCTGCCGACATATTTCCTTTGGGTACCCGTGTGCATAAAAAAACTCCGCCCTAATGAAAGGGCGGAGTTTTCATCTCCGCGTTACCACCTAACTTCACAGCATGCCTGCACATGCCGCCTCAACAGGCAGACCACCATCTGCCGTGCACAATAACGAGTGCCAGTCCGTCTCCTCCTACAAGTCAGCGCCTTCAGAGGGGAAGCTCCGAGATGTATTCCCCTGAAATTCCGCATGCTCCTCTCATCACCCGGCTGCTTTCTGTATGCTTTCTCTCAGGCTACTTGTTCTCTTCTTAGCCTTTGCCTTATAAGCTTACTATCACTTATAGCACATTTTAAACAAAATGTCAACCATAAATTCTTTCCTCAATAAAGCATCTTCAATTCTACGGTCTTTTCAGAACTCTGTAGAAATTATCTGCTGACTCC
>CANOFI010000239.1 GCA_947565255.1 uncultured Lachnospiraceae bacterium | reverse complement strand
AAAATAACTTTATGGTTGTGCCTAAGATGTGGCAGGAGGCGTCTGTAAATGGAACCATTCAGAAACTGGCAGGAATGATGGATACGCCGCCCATGGGACTTTTGGGCGTGAGTGCCTGCAATGACGAAGAACAGTGGAAATATTTTATTGCTGTTTCCAGCACAAAAACAAGCAATGAGTTTGAAGAATATACTGTGCCTGCCTCTACCTGGGCAATCTTTTCCGGAACGGGTACAAATCAGTCCATACAGGAATTGGAGCAGCGTATTGTAACAGAGTGGCTTCCGACCTCTGGATATGAATATGCCAACGCTCCCGACATTGAGGTTTACATAAATCCAGACCCACAGAACGCACAATATGAGGTATGGATACCTGTAGTAAAGAAAAAGGGATGATGGCGGGATTTGTGGACGAGAAATGACTGTAAGTGTGATATAAAACTGCAAAAGGGCGGCGCTGAATCTTAAAATTATTTAAAATGGTGTGAATAAAAGGATGTAATGTATGGGGTAAAGCAAACGGCAGCCAATTATGAAAAATCGTGCCAAAGGAAATAGAAAATCAGATACAGAAAATGCTTTATTGAGCGGTATACAAAAAGGGTCGAAAAGAGCCGGAAGAGGACTGGCATTTCCAGTTCCGTGCGGCAGACGGTTTTCAGCTTTTTGGGTATACCGCTTTTATTTTTGCTGTCTTTGATAATTTTTCGTGGGGATATAGAAAAGCTCCGGAGTGCGGGCTGCTTTCCTTTCATATTGTATACGGTATGCGGTAATCAGGCCGTGCTGGGAAAATGCGGTTTTTAGGAAGATTTTTGTGCTTTTTATATAACAAAAATATATTGACGGTTGATGAGGTAAAAGGTATACTATATATAAGGGTTTGTGATTGAATAGAACAAATATCAGAATAGAGATTATACGAAAAAAAGAATGATAAAGAGTTCTGACTAAAGGATTTTTATAAAAATAGGGTCTGTTATAAAATAAATTATGAACCTTACCAAATATACTTATCAGATTAATTTCCAAGGAGGAAAAATAATGGATGAAAATAATTTAGAATTACAGGAGAATCAGAATACAGTGGTATGCGCAAATTGCGGGAATTCTCTTGATGAGGAGCAGCTTTTTTGTCCGAAATGCGGTACCCCCAGGAATGCAGATTCAGGGAAAAACGTATGCGGAAAGTGCGGCACAGAATTACAGCAGGATCAGGAATTCTGCCCTAAGTGTGGACAGAGAGCCGGGTTAACGGTTGATAGCGGTGTGTTATCTGCGATTGACCAGTTTAACGAGACAGTGGAAAAGAAAAAGAGCAGGAAGATAATAATACCAGTTATTATAGTTGCTTTAGCGGTTGCCGCTGCCATAGCTTATGTGATATTAGTTCCGGCCGTGGATAGCATTTCTCTTGCACAGGCATCTCTGGAGCTTAAAACCGGAGACTCACAGACGGTAACCTATACCATAGAACCTAAAAAAGCAGGCAAAGCAGGAGTAACATGGGAATCCTCTAATGATTCTGTGGCTGCAGTAAATTCAAATGGAAAAATAAAAGCAAAATCAGAAGGAACATGTACGATTACGGCTACGGCCGGAGGGAAAACGGCTGCTGTTTCGGTTGTAGTAAAAGACACCATTGATTTTATGAAGCAATATGGAAAATACAAGGATGAAAACTGGTGTGAGATTGCGGAAGACGGAAGCTGGATGAAGCTCGATACCAATCCAACGAATGCGGACAGTGATGATATATGGAAATATTATGATGCAGCTATAGGGGTATCGGAATTGATGGAGGAGATTCATAAGGATTTGGGATTTAAATCTTCACTGACAGAAAAAATGAATTCTACAACTGCGTTACAGGGACGGCAAAGTGAATCAAATGAAGATTATGAAGTTACATGGTCCTATCATCCTGATAAGGGACTGGAAATTATGTATGAGACAAAATAATCATTAATTTATAAAATTCAGGCGAGATGAGTTTATCCTCTTACCGTTTTTGAAAGGAGAACAGAAGTATGGGAAAGGTAAATGTTGTAGTTGTCGATGCAACAGGAAATAAGGAACAGAAGGTCGGTCTTCCGGATGATATTAAGTGCGGAATCATTATGGTGAAGCTGGTTGAGAAGATAAAGCTTCCATCCGTGGGTCCTGATGGAAATCCGATCAGTTACAAATTTATTCACAAGGTTACAGGCCGCCAGCTGTTAGAATCGCAAACCCTTGGAGAAGCCGGGGTGAAAGATGGAGATGTGCTCAGGCTGCAGCCGGAAATTACAGCAGGCGGGTTGATACGGAATGAATAATCAGATTGAATTTACAAATGAGGATTTTGAGGAAGACAGATACAGCCGGTTAAGGCTGATTCCCTGGTGGGACCAGGAAAAACTGTCAAATGCGGTTATTATGGTAGTAGGCGCCGGCGCAATTGGAAACGAGCTTATAAAAAATCTTACCTTGCTGGGCATTGGAAAAATCTTAATTTATGATATGGATTTAATCGAGAATACCAATTTGACAAGATCGGTATTATACCGTGCAAAAGACGTAGGAAGGTATAAAGCTGAGGTTGCGGCAGAAAGGGCCAGAGAAATCAATCCCGATGTGCACGCCAAAGCCTTTGCACAAAATATTATTGATGATGTCGGGCTCGGGGTTTTTCGAAGAATGGATGTAGTCCTGGGCGGCCTGGATAATCGGGAGGCAAGATTAGCCATTAACCAGTCCTGCTATAAAGTAAACAGACCCTGGATTGATGGCGCAATTGAAGCATTAAACGGGTTTGCCAGAGTGTTTGTCCCGAAGCAGGGTGCGTGCTATGAATGTACAATGACAGAGACCGACTGGATGTTGGTGAATAAAAGAAAATCATGCGCATTGCTGACACATGAACAGATGAACGAGGGAAAGATTCCGACGACACCGACTTCATCGTCTGTGATTGCAGGGATTCAGGTGCAGGAAATGCTGAAGCTTTTGCATGCAGACAGAGGACTGCCTACTTTAGCGGGAAAAGGATATGTGTTTAATGGTCTGACGCACGATTCTTATGTGGTTGAATACCAGAAAAAGCCGGATTGCATGAGCCATGATATATATGAAGAAATCATTGAAAAGCAATGGGCAGCGAAAACCACATCCATAAAAACAGCGTTAGAAGAAATCAAAAGGGAACTTGGGCAACGGGCTGTCATTGATTTGGACAGAGATATTGCCATTAAAGCAGCCTGCCCGTGCGGAGCGGAAAAAGAGCTCTTTACCCCGGTGCATAGGTTAAAAGGCGACATGCTTATATGTCCGGCATGCGGCAGGCAGATGACGTTTGAGAGTACACATACATTTCATGGCAGTGAACCTTATATAGACAAAACATTTGATGAGATAGGGGTTCCCCTGTTACATATTATTTCTGGACGAGCAGGAATGAATATCAGGCATTATGAATTTACAGCTGATGCGGATGCTGTTTTCCAGGGAATTTAGGAGGTATTTATGGACGCCAGATTAAGGAGAATCGCATCGGATTTTGAACAGATAAAAAGAGATTTTGCCGGACACAAAAATATTATAGTAACGCCGGTTGGCGATGAACCGCCTGAGAAATATCATGTTACTTATTTTGTGAATGGGATTTATTTACAGCCGGATGGGAGAATTGAAACGCTGAGCAGACATGAGCTCGGAGACCGCGAGATACCCGTTTGGGCGCTGATCCAGTTGGCCGATCT
>CANOFI010000238.1 GCA_947565255.1 uncultured Lachnospiraceae bacterium | reverse complement strand
CAGGATATTCCAGACGGATTGATGAAAAAAACCGATTGGTGTACGATATTGATGAGTTGCAGAATATTAAAATCATATCATGTACAGGACATTACGATGATTAAAGCGTTGCACATAAAAAGCCTCGAAACGTAAATGCGTCCGGGGCTTTCGTTTTCGGATATTACATCAATAAATAGTTTCGGTAAATATCCTTTTTCAGGACTCCACATCAGAATCTGCCGCAACAGCAGACACTACGCTGGATATCACTGAAACGACTACTGCAATGATTATGATCAATAATCCGCCGCCTAACACAATAAACATAACCGAAGTCCTCCTGTAAGGTCATAATAAAACCGGGCAGCCGATGCAGAAACACATTTGCCGGTCAAACCGGTTCGTCCGCCCCGTCCGGAAATACTCTTTTGACCCGAACGAACCCATTATAACATGTTTACAGCCAAATCACAACCGTCAAAAGAAATTTTTTGGAGAATAATGGTTGTGCCACTGGCTTCTTTTTGGTATGATACTCGTGGGCGCATCTGTTTTTTATACTGCACACCACTAAAGTTTGCAGTAACCTACAACGAAAGACCGCCAGCCAGGTATGTTTGTTTTAAACGGAACAGTAAATCCTGGCGGTCTTGAGTATAGGTGCCTGCCCTTGCAGTACGGGTGCGCAGATTTTTCAGGCTGTGAGTGTATCTGATTGGTGCAGGAGAAGGCAAAGTGCAGGTGGATATTGATTCCTGCACAATTCCGGATGAAAAAAGGAAGGGATTCGGCGGGGAAGACTATGATTACGATTTCCGTGTGTATGATTGTAAAAAATGAGGAGAAGAGGCTGAAGCGGTGCCTGGACAGCCTGCAGGGGCTGGCAGATGAGATTGTCATAGCGGACACCGGCTCCACAGATGCGACGAAGGAGATTGCAGGGAAGTATACGGACCGGATTTACGATTTCCCGTGGACAGATGATTTCAGCGAGGCCAGAAATTTTGTGTTTTCCATGGCGGCAAAGGAATATATATATTCTGCGGACGCGGATGAGGTACTGTCGGAGGAGAACAGGGAGCGGTTCCGGATATTAAAGGAGACGCTGCTTCCGGAGATTGAGATTGTACAGATGAAATATGCCAATCAGCTGCAGTTTGGCACGGTGTACAATTTTGATGAAGAATACCGCCCGAAGCTGTTTAAAAGACAACGGAATTTCGTCTGGGAATGTCCGATTCATGAGACGGTGAGACTGATGCCCGTGATATACGACAGCGATATCGTGATTACCCATATGCCGGAAGAGAGCCATGCCAGGAGGAATCTGGAGAATTTCCGCAGGCATTGCATGGAGGGATACCGTCTTCCCAAGCGGCTTCATGGTCTTTACGCCAGAGAACTGCTGCTGGCGGGGGATGAGGAGGATTTCGCCCGGGCTGCGGATATTTTTATCGCATCGGCACAGGATAATGACCGGGACGGGGAGGAACTGGCCCAGGCCTGCTGTGTGGTGGCGAAGGCGGCGAGGCTGGCGGGGGATGTGGTTTCCTTCTTCAAATATACTTCCAAGGTGATAGCGGAGGAGGCCTGCTCTGAGATCTGCTGCGAGATGGGGCATTTTTACGAGGACAGGGAGGACCTGGAGGAGGCGGCTGTCTGGTATTACAATGCGGTGTATGAGACACAGCCGATTCTGAATCTTCAGGCAGGAGGACGGGAGAGCCTGGAGGGGCTGATACGCTGCTATGAGAAGCTGTCCTGTCCGGAACAGGCGGATATCTACCGGGGAGAGTTGGAGCGCCGCTGCGGCGGGGACGTGAGCATCATGGGGGACGCCGGTGTCAGCGGAGAATCCTGCGGCTGCGTGGAGTCATAGAAGGTAATGTCTGGTTACCCAATTATGGAAAGCAGAATTTTGGAAATTCCGATCATTTGAGTGACATTGACAGTGGTTTTTGCCTGAAGTGTTTATAAGCTATGCAGGACAGCGGGCAAAATGTGCATGCTTTGGGTATAAATACGAAGAAATTGGCGAAGTTGTGTCTGACAGGAACACGAAAAGCCATAAAGAAGGAAAGGAAAGAGAGGCAGTAAAATACAGTGAGCTGGGAAGATAATGTACGAAAAGTGGTGCCTTATGTGGCAGGAGAGCAGCCCCGCAGGCCGGATATCATTAAGTTAAATACAAACGAGTGTCCTTATCCGCCGGCGCCCGGTGTGGCGAGAATGGCGGCACGGATGGACTGCGGCGCGCTGCGGCTGTATCCGGACCCGGATACTACGATTTTGGTGGAGGCACTGGCGGAATATTATCATGTGAAGCCGGAACAGATATTTGTGGGGGTGGGCTCCGATGATGTGCTTTCCATGGCGTTTATGACATTTTTCAACAGTGACCGTCCCATTTTGTTTCCGGATGTCACCTATTCCTTTTATGATGTATGGGCACAGGTGCACAGAATTCCGTACAAAACATGTCCACTGGACGAAAACTGGCATATCCGCCCGGAGGACTACAGACAGCCTAACGGAGGCGTTGTTTTTCCGAACCCCAATGCGCCCACAGGGCTGATGGAGAGCCTGGAGACGGTGGAGGAAATCATCCGGGCAAACCGGGATTCGGTGGTCATAGTGGACGAAGCTTATGTGGACTTCGGCGGCGTGTCCGCCCTGGGACTTGTGGAAAAATACGACAATCTGCTGGTGGTGCAGACCTTCTCCAAGTCCCGTGCCATGGCGGGGTTACGGATTGGGTTCTGCATCGGCAATGAAAAGCTGATTCGGTACCTGAACGATGTGAAATTTTCCTTCAATTCCTATACCATGAATCTGCCCGCGCAGCTGCTTGGGGCGGAAGCCGTGCGGGATGAGGCTTATTTTAAGGAAATTACGGGGAAAATCATCGTTACCAGAGAGCGGGTGAAGGGGGAACTTAAAAAGCTGGGATTCGTATTTCCGGACTCCATGGCGAATTTTATCTTTGCAGCTCATCCGTTGATTCCTGCGAAGCAGATTTTCCAGGTGCTCCGGGAGGCGGATATTTATGTGCGCCACTGGGATAAACCAGGGATATCGGAGTATCTGCGCATTACGGTTGGGACGGATGAGCAGATGGATACGCTGCTGGCGTTTCTGAAGGATTATGTGGCAAGCGTAGAAAGCCGGAAAGCAGCTGCGGAAACTGAGCGGCAGTAATCGCCTTCAGGCTTTTCGGCAGGCCGGGGCGGAAAGCAGCTGCGGAAAGTGTGCCGCCGAAATTGTCTCCAGGCTTCTCGACAGGCGGGGCAGAGCGCAGATGTAGAAAGCGTGCAGCCGTAACCTTCTCCAGGCGATTCGTCAGTGCAGGTCAGAGAGCCGACCGCACCGTTTGAGACAGCACGGATTACAGAGCATTAAAATAAAAGAAAGAAGAAACGGAGATTATTATGCTGAAGAAATATTTGTTTGTATTTTTTGTTTCCATGGTGCCCCTGATTGAGCTGAGGGCGGCAGTTCCCATTGCGCTTGGCATGAATCTGCCGGTACTGCCCAGTTACATTGTCTGTATTCTGGGCAATATGCTTCCGGTGCCGATTATTTTCCTGTTTGCCAGGAAGGTGCTGGAATGGGGTGCAGACAAACCTGTCATCGGAAAATTCTTCACTTTTTGTCTGGAAAAGGGACATAAAGGCGGGGAAAAACTGAAGCAGAAGGCGGGCAGAGGGCTGTTTGTGGCGCTTTTGCTGTTCGTGGGAATTCCGCTGCCGGGAACCGGGGCGTGGACAGGGACGCTGGCGGCCAGCCTGCTGGATATGGATTTTAAATCCAGCGTGTTTGCGGTGCT
>CANOFI010000237.1 GCA_947565255.1 uncultured Lachnospiraceae bacterium | reverse complement strand
TAAGAAATTTTAAAGCCAGAAAGGAGCTTATTTATTATGAAAAAGTTATTGAAGGTATTAGCAGTTGTAGCAATCGTTGGGGCAGCTCTTGGTGGTATTGTATATTACCTGAAAAAAAGAGAGCTGGAAAATGATTTTGACGATTTCGATGATTTTGATGACTTTGATGATTTTGATGACCTGGATGATGATGTGGAGGAGGATAGTGTAGAGCGCGTGTACACCTCCATTAATCTGGACGCGGATGAAAAGAAAGCGGAGTCAGAGGAAGCAGAGGAAGAATAAAGAGAAAATAGCCGTTCAGGGATGGTGTATACATCATCCCTGCTTATCGTATAATAAAATAGGAGTTTTGACATGAGAGATGATAAAGTTAATTGCAAGTGATATTGATGGCACCCTGCTTTTGGACGGCCGGAGGGAATTATCCGCAGAAATTATTGAACAGATTGAAATGCTGTATGAAAAAGGGATTTTATTTGTAGCGGCAAGCGGGCGGCAGATGCCGAATCTGGAAAGGCTTTTTGCACCGGTAAAGGATAAGATTGCTTATATTGCAGAGAATGGCGCACTTGTCGTATACCAGAAAGAAGTGATAGCGAAAATTCCAATGGAACGGTCGGTCGGGAAGGCTATTTTGGAGGATATCCGGCAGAAAAAGGATTGTGAAATTCTTTTGTCCGGGGAGAATACCAGCTATTTAGAGCCCAAAACCGAAGAGTACGAAAAGCATATGAAATTTTTTGTGAAAAATAATGTTACGGTTGTTGACAATATTTTGGACGTGCAGGAAGACTATTTGAAAATTTCGGTTTATGAAAAGAATGGCGTCAGGGACTGTGAGGCTTATTTTAAGGAAAAATGGGGCGGCCTTGTGACAGTAGTTACTTCCGGATATGCATGGCTGGATATGATTGCGCCGAATGTGAATAAGGGCAATGCGCTGCTGCTGTTAATGGAAAGGTTGGGAATCAGCAAAGGGCAGACAGCGGCATTTGGTGATAATTATAATGATATAGAAATGTTAAAGACCGCGGGTTATGGCTATGCTGTGAATAGTGCCCAGCCAGGTGTGGCGGACTGCTGTGCCGGCTGTGTGGACCGTGTCGAGACAAAAATTGCGGAGTGGCTAGGGCGTGCCTGCATATGATGAATATCATTTAGGAGGAAAGCATGGTTAAGTTGATTGTATCGGATATTGATGGAACGCTTGTAAAAGACGGAGCGGATAATATTAATAAAGAACTGTTTCCTGTGATTGAGGAATTAAAGAAAAAGGGGATTTTATTCGCGGCGGCGAGCGGGAGACAGTATCCAAGCATCCGGCGGCTGTTTGGACCGGTGCAGGATAATGTGGTTTTTATTGCGGAAAACGGCGCTTATGTAGTATGCCGCGGCACGGAGATGGCAGAAGTGCCGATGAAGCGTGTGTATGTAGAGCAGATTGTGGCTGATATGCGCCGCTGTACGGACTGTATTCTCACCGCATCGGGAAAGGAAGCAACCTATATTGAAAGCCGTGATGAGGAGTTTGTTGATTTGCTTGTAAACGGATATCACAATACCATTGAAATAGTAGATGATGTGCTGGCAGCAGATGCCACAATCATCAAACTGGCGCTGTATTGTAAGGAAGGGATTGCAAAAGCGGCAGAAGCACTGATGCCAAAATGGTCCGATAAAGTAAAAGTGGTCATTGCAGGCGCACAGTGGCTGGATTTTATGGATTTTTCCGTGGATAAGGGCAGTGCGCTGGCAAAAATCCAGCAGATTACAGGAATAAAGAAAGAAGAGACGATCTGCTTTGGGGATAACAGCAACGATATCGGCATGTTTCACCAGGCCGGCAAAAGCTTTGCAGTGGGTTCTGCAAGAGAAGAGGTTAAGGCTGAGGCTGATGAGGTGATACAGACATATAAGCAAAACAGCGTATTGAATGAAATCAAAAAATTACTGTAAGCACGAAAAACAGACAGGCAGTCAAAAAGGAGGAGATTTTTGTATGGAGGAGTATAGCAAGGAAGCAATCAAAAAGTTTTTGGAATACCAGCATCAGCTGTTTGGGGAGGCATTGGCAAGGACAGTAGGAGAAGCACGGGTAGTTCTGACGGAGCATATGGCTGTGGAACTGAATACCCTGGAGGAGGTCAAGGACTATCTGCAGGAAAATGGCATGGATATTATAGGGATGTCGGATGAAGAAATCGCATCTTCAAGCGAAGTATTTTCTCTTCCAAGCGGAAGGTATCTGGTCGTGGCAGGATAACAGGAGCAGCAGATGAAAACAAAAGGGATAAAGAATCTGGCAGCTTTGGTGGCTGTGTGTGTCATGTGCAGTTTTTTTACATCCTGCAGCCGCATAACAAAGAGCTTTCAGGACGGTCAGATTTTACGGGTAAATGATGAATACATAACAGACCGCCAGGCGAAGGTATTTCTGTGTGTGTTGAAAGAAAAATACGAAACTATGTTCGGAAAAGAGGCATGGTCCGAAAAATTTGGCGATGCATCGCTTGATGCGTATGTGAAGGAGCAGGTACAGACCCAGCTGGTACAGCTTGCAAGCATGCAGCTGCTGGCGAAAGAGAAAAAGATTTCTCTTCAGAAGAAGGAAGAAAAACGGGCAGAACATGCGGCAGACACATTTTGGGGGTTATTTTCGAAAGAGCAGAAAAAACAGGTTGGATTCGGAAAAGAGGAGGTATTGCAGCTTTACCGGCAGTATGCGCTGGCAGACAAGGTATACCGGCAGCTGACTAAATCTGTCAATAAGGAAATCAGCGATGATGAGGCGCGCAATATTGACGTGCAGGTCATTCTTTTTAAGACCTATACAACCGGGGAGGATGGCAGCCGGATTTCGTTAGGACAGGAGGAGCGGCGGGCGGTAACAGACAAAGCCTATGTGGTATGGCAGCAGGCAGCAGAGGGGAAAAGTTTTGATACGCTGGCCAGCCAGTTCAATGAGAGCGATCAGACGGAATATCATATAGGCCGCGGTGAAATGGATGACCCTGCGTTTGATGAGGCGGCGTTTAAATTATCCACCGGTGAAATCAGCAGCCTGGTGGAGGGAAAAACAGGAATTTATATTATAAAATGTATTTCCAATTATAATCAGGTGGAAACGGATGCCAACAAAAAAGCAATTTATGAGGAAGAATGTGCAAAAGTATTAAATAAAGAATATGATGCGTTTATGAAACATGTGGAGGTGGAAGTGAACCAGAAGGCGTGGGATAAGGTGTCTGTTGAACAGAATACGGATTATCCGGCAGCCGATTTTGTAGCGATTTACGAGCAGACAGCGGGAGAATAAACACAGAGGCTGTATTTCATTGTATTTGAATGGGGTTGTCGGAGAACTGTTTCGCCCACTATATATAGTAGTGACACACAAGATGTTGTATCTATATATAGTGGGCGAATTGTTTTTCGACAGTTTTTTATGATGTTTTATTTTGTCAGAAGCAGCATGATTTCGTTGCTGCGGGTGATGAATTTTGTCATGGCTTCCGGTGCGAGCGGTGCGTGGCTTAACATGGCAAGGTCATAAAGCTGTTCACAGATCATAGGTACATGCTCAGACTCTTTGTTTTCAAAAATATACTGTACCAGTTTGTTATTTGCATTCAATACCAGCGTTTCACTGGATGGGAACATGCCGGGCTCCATGCCGTACATGTTGTACATTTTCATCATATCCTGCATACGCCTGGTATCCTCCGAAAGGGTTACCATGGAAGAAATATTCTCATTTTTCAGCTTTTCCACTTTTACTTCCAGCGATTCTTTTCCTAATACGTCTAATCTCTCATCCGGTACCGGCACAACTCCTACATTTGGGTCA
>CANOFI010000236.1 GCA_947565255.1 uncultured Lachnospiraceae bacterium | reverse complement strand
CCCGGAGGAAATATGACAGCAGAGGGTGACGGGTGCCTGGCGCGCGGGCAGGGGAGATATACAATGAATTGATTGACAATTTTACACAGGTTCAGTTCATGCTTGCAATAACTTCATTTACACATGACAAAATTGCAAGCAAATTGCAATTTCCCTTATGCTTAAATCAGTATAAATCTTTACTTACCAAAGCAGAAGATAGTGTTACTGCACCAAAGCTACTGGACTTTATTAATATGATTAAAGACTTTTCACAGCCTTTATACCGTTTAAAGGAAGATGCAAAAATCATGCAACAAGTTGAACATCTCAAAAAAATTATAAAGTAAATATAGGTATCAAAAAGGTATCACGCCCCATCTCAAAAGCCGGAAAATCCACTGTTTATGCGGCTTCCCGGCTTTTTGTTTACTATTCGAACTCAATCGTCCCCGGCGGCTTACTCGTAATATCGTACATAACTCGATTCACGTGGCTCACCTCGTTGATTATCCTGCTGGTCACCTTCTGGAGGACTTCCCATGGAAGCTGGGCGGATTCTGCCGTCATGAAATCAATCGTGTTGACAGCCCGTAGGGCAATCGCATAATCGTAGGTTCTCTCGTCACCCATGACACCGACGGAACGCATATTGGTGAGAGCAGCAAAATATTGATTTATGCTTCTCTCCAAACCTGCCGCCGCGATTTCCTCGCGATAAATGGCGTCTGCATCCTGTACAATTTTAACCTTTTCCGCCGTTACCTCTCCGATAATGCGGATACCGAGACCGGGACCGGGGAACGGCTGCCGGAAAACCAAATGCTCCGGTATTCCCAATTCCAGACCTACCTTGCGCACTTCGTCCTTAAACAAATTACGAAGAGGTTCTATAATCTCTTTAAAATCTACACAGTCGGGCAGCCCGCCTACATTGTGATGAGACTTGATGACTGCAGACTCACCGCCAAGCCCACTTTCCACCACATCAGGATAAATGGTTCCCTGTACCAAAAAATCCACTGCACCTATCTTTTGGGCCTCTTCTTCAAATACACGGATAAATTCCTCTCCAATTATTTTTCGTTTTTGTTCCGGTTCGGACACACCCGCCAGCTTTTCATAAAAACGTTGCTGCGCATTGACACGAATAAAGTTCAAATCATAATTGCCATCAGGACCAAAGACCGCCTCTACCTCGTCTCCCTCATTTTTCCTAAGAAGACCGTGGTCTACAAATACGCAGGTTAGCTGCCCGCCGACAGCTTTTGACAAAAGGACAGCCGCTACAGAGGAATCCACTCCGCCCGACAAAGCGCAAAGTACCTTGCCGCCTCCAACCTTCCTTCGGATATTGCTTATTGCTTCTCCTACAAAAGCATCCATCCTCCAGTCACCGCGGCATCCACAGATATTGCGGACAAAATTATACAGCATCTTGGAACCTTCCTGCGTATGCAGAACCTCAGGATGGAACTGTATCGCATAAAGCTGCTTCTCTGCATACTCTGCTGCCGCCACCGGACAATCTGCAGTAGATGCCACTGCCTGGAAGCCGGATGCCATCCGGGAAATATAGTCAAAGTGGCTCATCCAACAAATTGTTTTGGAAGAAACATTCCGGAAAAGCGCGGAGGAGTTGTCCACATTTACTTCTGTTTTTCCATACTCGCGAACCGCTGCACGTTCAACCTTACCGCCCAGCACAAGCGTCATCACCTGTGCTCCATAGCAAAGCCCCAAAACCGGAATCCCCATTTCGAACAGCTCTTTAGAGCATGTAGCCGCCCCCTCTTCGTAGCAGCTGCTCGGTCCCCCCGTCAGGATAATTCCTTTCGGCTGCATTTGCTTAATCTTGTCCAAATCATATTTATAAGAATAAATTTCACAATATACATTGCATTCCCTGACACGCCTTGCCACCAATTGGTTATACTGGCCTCCAAAATCAATCACAACTACCAATTCTCTATCCATTTTGCGCCTCTCCCGTCTTTTCTTTGGCAATACTTGTAGCTTTTGGTTTTCATTCTGCTTTTTATTATAAGGATAACCTGTCTGCTTGTCAAAAGAATCTTGCGGCAAAAAAGACCGGATATTTTTGCTCCGGATATATTATACCGCAGCCTACGGGCATTTTCCGGTTCTTCTCCCAGAAAATGCCTTGTAACCGCGGTTTTTACTGTCCGAAATGGCGCATACATAAAATTGTCTATTGCTAAATACCTATTTTTTGCTGGTGCAGATATTTTTCTCTGGTTGCCAGCCCACCCCTGATATGACGCTCCGATTTGTTCACATCCAGCACGCATCTGGCTTGCCTGGCAAGCGTGGGATTAATTTGCATAAGGCGGTCTGTTACGTCTTTATGTACCGTGCTTTTGCTTACTCCGAATGTCTTTGCCGTCTGCCTTACCGTGGCATTACACTCAATAATATAATTCGCAATATTAATCGCACGCTCTTCAATATAATCTTTCAAAAGAAATCCCCTCAGAACACTTTTTTACATTGTATGAAGTATTATGAAGGGTTATGCGCTCCGTCTGCTTGAAATATTGCCATTTGGCCGATTGCGCACCACTATTTTCCTTATGGTAAAATTATTCTCCAGCTTTTCATTGTGTATTCGCCGGTATCCGTTTATTATATAAATATCAGATATCTCATATCAAAACAACCGGCAGCACAATGTACTGTCACAAAAGGAGACTTACATGAATTTAGGAAAACAATTACAGTACTTTCGCAAACAAAAAAACATAACGCAGGAAGCATTGGCGGGTGCAATGGGTGTCAGCACAAAAGCCGTTTCCAAATGGGAAAAAGACCTTTTACTGCCGGATATTTCCACGCTTTGCAAGCTGTCTGACTTTTTTGGCGTATCCATGGACAGACTGGCAGGACGCCCGACTAAAGGCGAATTTATGGTCTGCGACGCTGACCCTCTGGCTCGTCAGTCTATTGAAACAATATTAAAGCAAGATGGATACCGCTGTACCTGTACTTGTGAAAGCGAAACCCAGCTTTTTGCTAATATGAAAAAATTTCTTCCGCACATTGTCTTTCTGGATGCTCACCTGCAGGAAAAAAACGGTCTTACCATTCTGCGGCATATCAAAAAGACCTACAAAACCGTAAAAGTCATCATTGTCACAGCAGATATCTCTAAAGAAACCCAAAAATTTGCTGTAAAATACGGAGCAGATGCCTATATTACAAAGCCCTTTGTGCCGTCGCATATTCTTCAGGCTTCAAAACAGGTTCTTTAACATATTTTCGGGGACTGTTCTAAAACTGGACAGTCCCCATCTACGAATTCTTTTATAGTTTTTCCTCTACAACACCTCATTCCTTCGTATAATTGATAAATTCGGATTCTTATCCTATTCTGCCAATTCACCTGCAGAAATGTCGCCAATACCGCCATACCCGTAATAGCGCCCACAATCCGCCTGAAACAAAAGCTGCCTTTGCCGGTCTCGTTCTTTTAGCAAGCTCCACAATAGGCAGATTATCCTCCTGCCATACACATAAATAACAAGTCCTATTGCTCCGGCAAAATCCATATTTTCCAAAATACAGCCTATGAATTGAACCGCCCCACTTTACATTGATAAATTGGCATTTTCTAAATGCGCCGACAAATTCGGTCGGCCAGAATTTCACATCCATAAAACAAACTGCCACAAAATTGGTTCCTTTAATGACATTATGAGTCATTTGCATTTGTTCATATTTGCAGTTTAATATCCTGCAGCCATTCCAAAAAGGGTCACAAATCATATTGCATTGTGAAAAACGGCATCTTTTCAATGTTGACTTATCAAATCTGACATGCTGCATTTTTCCTTCTTAAAACTGCCATTATCCTCTGGTTAAGCAGCTCAGTTGAAAATGGTT
>CANOFI010000235.1 GCA_947565255.1 uncultured Lachnospiraceae bacterium | reverse complement strand
TAAACATTTGCGAAACGCTTATTCCATTCTTTTGTATTGCATCCGGTTCCATGTTTTTATTGTAGCATATCCGGTGGTTTATAACAATCTGTTTTTTATTTGAATTTCTATTTTCTGATGGGCGCTTTTTTATAGTAATTTCCTATGATAAACGAAATATCCTGCCAGCCTTGCAATATAAGGCCTGAAATGCTATACTATAAGCACAAGCAGCCGTAAAGCTGTGAGCAGCAGAGGAGAATGGGTGGTTCATGCCAAAGAAAACACAGAAACTAAAACCAGACACGGTGCTGAAAAACTACTGGAGGAACAGCAGGCAGTTTGCCGATTTGTTCAACGCAGTACTTTTTGACGGAGAAACAGTGATTAATCCGGATGAATTAGAGGATGCGGACACAGAAGAATCCACAATACTGGAAAACAAAGACTATGTGCAGAGCATGCAGGCATCGAGGGATGTCCTCAGGATACAGAAGATATCAAACGAACTCGGCGCGCAGTTTGTGCTGTACGGACTGGAGAATCAGGAGCGAATCCACTATGCCATGCCAATGAGGGTCATGGGACTGGATTATGCGGCATACAAAAAGCAGTATGACAGCAATGCGGCAAAATACCGTGACAGCGGGGACATGGACGAGGATGAGTACCTTTCAGGAATGAGAAAAACAGACAGACTGATTCCCGTGATAACCCTTGTCGTGTATTACGGAGAAAAGCCATGGGACGGTGCAACCTCACTTTGTGGAATGCTGGATATCCCGCAAAAGCTGGCAGGTCTTGTCAGCGACTATAAGATGAACCTTGTGGAGGCGAGGGAGAATAATTTTAAATTTCATAACGTGAACAATGTTGATTTTTTTAATCTTTTGGAAATACTGCTGGATAAAAGCAGACCGCTGAAGGAAACAAGAAAAAAAGCGATCGCATACGCAGAGGAACATAACGTGGATAAAATGGTAATCATGACAGTGGCAGGAGCAGCAAACAGCAGGATTGATTACAATTTGCTGGATAAGGAAGGAGGAACGGATCCTATGTATACAGTATTTAAAGAAACAAGAGAAGAAGGCAAAATTGAAGGCAGACTTGAGGGGAGAGCAGAAGGCATCATAGAAACGGGATATGAATTCGGACTTTCTGATAACGAAATTCTGGAAAGACTGCAGAAGAAACTAAATATATCAGAAGAAGCAGCGCTGGAGTATATCAGGATGTTTGGCAGGCAGCCGGTATAAAAGACAGAAAGATACATGGATGACACGGAAAGTCAAACCAAACCTGATAGGTTAATAAAAATGATAGCAGATAGAACAACATATTTATGATAGTTAAAAAGAAGTCTAAGTACCGCAAAGACAGAAGGATGATCCGGATGTCTCTGCGGTACTGTGCATTTTTGGACAAATTTGCAATTTTGATACATAAAATATTGATTTTATCAAAAAATAAGAGTAAGTTGCAAAAAGTGCGTTTGCTATGGCAGTGAAGAAAAGCATCCCTGTCATATGCAGCGCAAATATGGACAGCAGGAGGTAATGCATGGGCAGCGAAACGTTGACACAGTGCAAAGGCAGACAAAGTCTTGCATTTGAAAAGGATGTATATATAACAGGCAGCTCTTCCATTGTGGGAAAAAAAGAGGGGGAAGGGCCGTTTGGAACATGGTTTGATAAGGTTGTGGAGGACCCGTTTTTTGGAAAAGACACATGGGAGGAGGCAGAGAGCGCTTTTCAGGCTGAAGCCGTCAAAACGGTTCTGGAAAAAACAAAGATGGACAAAAGCCAGATACGGTACGCATTTGCGGGAGACCTGCTGGGACAGGCAATTGCCACTTCTTTTGGATTAATGCAGTTTGAGATTCCGCTGTTTGGCTTATACGGGGCCTGTTCTACATCAGGAGAATCTCTGATGTTAAGCGCCATGGCAGTGGCCGCCGGATATGCGGATAATGTGCTGGCGGTGACATCCAGCCATTTTGCCAGTGCAGAAAAACAGTTCCGTTTCCCTCTGGAATACGGAAATCAGAGACCTCTTTCGGCGACCTGGACCGTGACGGGAAGCGGTGCATTTATCGTAAGCACAAAAAAATCAAACATCAGAATATCCGGCGTCACAACCGGAAAAATTGTGGATTACGGTGTAAAAGACTCTATGAATATGGGGGCATGTATGGCTCCTGCGGCGTGCGATACGATTTATCAGAATTTTATGGATTTTCAGGTACAGCCGGAGGAATATGATAAAATTATAACCGGCGACCTGGGCTTTGTGGGACATGATATTTTAGTAGACCTGTTAAAGGACCGGGGATATGATATCGGCGACAGGTTGACGGACTGCGGTATGACTATTTTCAACGATGAGGAGCAGGATACGCATTCCGGCGGAAGCGGCTGCGGCTGTGCGGCTGTGATGCTCAGCGCGAATTTTCTGCATCAGATGGAAGAGGGGAAATTTAAAAAGGTGCTGTTTGTTCCAACAGGGGCGCTGCTTTCCACGGTAAGCTTTAACGAAGGGCAAAGCGTGCCGGGGATTGCGCATGCTCTTGTATTGGAACGGTGTTAGGAGGAAAACATGGATTATATGGACTATTTAAAAGCATTTTTGATTGGCGGGGCAATCTGTGCCCTTGTACAAATACTGATGGACCGCACAAAGCTGCTGCCTGGAAGAATTATGGTGCTTTTGGTGTGCACCGGCGCCGTGCTGAGCGCATGTACCCTGTATGAGCCGTTTTTAGAATTTGCGGGGGCAGGGGCAAGCGTGCCGCTGCTCGGCTTTGGACATGTGCTCTTTAAAGGCGTAAAAGAAGCGGTGGACAAGGAAGGCTTTATCGGCATTTTTATGGGCGGATTTAAGGCAAGTGCAGTCGGCATCTCTGCGGCACTCATATTCAGTTATCTGGCGTCGCTCATTTTTAATCCGAAGATGAAAAATTAAGCTGGAGCGTGGTTGACATAAAGTGATTTTCAGGTACACTCTGGAGTGCTGGTGCGTTAATATCTTAAAAATTGAACAAAAAACCCAAACAGAACGGAAAAGATATGGTCTGTTTCTTAGCTCTGCTTTTTTGTCAGATGCAGGAAAAAAATAATATATTTTTCGACCTTTCAATAGTAAATGTACGTACCGCAGGGACAGAAGGCGGAAACCAGATGTCTTTGCGGTACTGTGCAGTTCGGATATCTCAAAATAAAAGCATACTTTTTATAAATAAAAGAGATTGTTGGAAAGCAAAAGGTATGCTATAATCGGTAAAAGGAGCAGCCGTGTGTGATCCTTTGTAAATACGGATAAATCACGGAATAAAATACATAGTATAAAAAATTAGATTGACATCGCAGGAAAATTTCGGTATACTAATGAGAATATACTTTGCAAAGGGAGGAATACAGAATGAAAGCCACACCAGTAAAAGGCACAAATGACTATTTGCCGGGGGAGGTCAGAGTAAGGAAGTATCTGCAGGACGAGATTGTAAAAACATATCAGTCCTGCGGATTTGAGCGCATCCAGACTCCAATTCTGGAAGATATAGAAAATCTTGATAAAAGTGAAGGCGGGGAGAACCTTGGATTGATTTTCAAGGTTTTAAAGCGCGGAGATAAATTTCAGAAGGCCGTTGAGAATGGACAGTTTCAGGAACTGGCAGATTTGGGACTCCGATATGACTTAACGCTGCCGCTTGCGAGATATTACGCAAACAACCGGGCACATCTGCCCAATCCGTTCAAGTGCATCCAGACAGACCAGGTGTTTCGTGCGGAACGCCCGCAGAAGGGCCGTTTAAGAGAATTTGTTCAGTGCGATATTGACATTATCGGAACTGATTCGGTCAATGCGGAAATAGAATTAATTTACGTTACCGCACAGGCGCTTCTC
>CANOFI010000234.1 GCA_947565255.1 uncultured Lachnospiraceae bacterium | reverse complement strand
CATGCGTTATTTATTATCGATTTAGATAACTTTAAATCCGTCAATGATACACTTGGACATGTATCCGGCGACAAAGTGCTGATTGACGCTTCCTCAAAATTATCCCGGGTATTTTCGGAAAAAGATTTTATTGGACGCATCGGCGGAGACGAATTTGCTGTATTTTTAAATTTATCGGCATTTGACAATCTCGAAAATGCAAGAAAAATTATTGTAAACAAAGGAAATGCACTGAAAACTGCTCTCCACGAAACATACAGCGGACAAGGCAACCAGGAAGTAACCGTATCAGCCAGCATTGGCATTGCACTTTACAGCCAGGACGGTTCCGATTACATGACGCTGTATAACAATGCGGACAGCGCCCTTTATCTATCCAAAAAACAAGGAAAAAACAGTTACCATTTTTATAAAAATGAAGCACAGTAAAGGAGGATTTGTTATGAAAAAAACAATGAAATTTATTTCGCTTTTAGCCGCTGGCATGCTGCTTATGACCGGCTGCGGGTCGGCTTCAGAAAACTCCGGCAATTCCAAAAAAACCCCTCAGACCAGCCAGGCAAAGTCTGAACAGCCCGCTGACAACAATCACATGGATGTGGAAACAAACATTTCCATTCCTACGCGAATTGACGGATGCATTACCTTTTCTTTGGGTTTCTCCACCTCATTGACAGATCCGAGGGGAGTAGCCAGCGAACAGTTTAAAAAAGAGGTAGAAGAAAAAACAAATGGAACTGTCAAAATCAATCTTTACCCGGATTCCGAAAAGGGAAATGACAGTGAACTGATTACCAGCCTGACTTCCGGCAAAATCGATATGACGGTTTCAAGCGCCGGCAACTTTACCGGTTATGTGAATGAAGTCGGAATTTCAGCGCTTCCATTTTTATTTAGTAATTTTGAAGAGTCGTGGAAATTTATGGACAGTGATATCGTTACAGAAATTAATAAAGGCATGGAAGAATACAATATCCATGTTCTGGCACATTTCGACAACGGATTCCGCTGTGTGACAACAAAGGATACGCCTATCAACACACCGGAAGATATGACTAATTTGAATATCCGCACCCCTGATAATGCAGTTGTAAAAGAAACGATGGCAGCACTTGGCGCATCGCCCAAAACCCTTGGTTTCTCTGAGTTATACGGTGCACTGCAGAACGGTACTTTTGATGCACAGGAAAATCCGATTCCCATCATTTACAACAACAAGTTTTATGAGGTTCAAAAATATCTGGCAATCACAAACCACAGCTATGATGCCATGCCTTTTGTCATCTCAAAAGCAGCATGGGATGTTTTAACGGAAGAAGAACGGCAGATTATACAGACGGCTGCCCTCAACGCGCAGACGACAAACCGTACTTTAATCAAACAGCAGACGGAGGATTATATCAGCAAATTAGAAAATGAATGTGGCATGACGATTACCTATCCCGATTTATCCGCATTCAAATTAAAAACCGATTCTGTAAAAACATTTTTCGACTACGATGAAAAATTGCTTGAGTCTGTTACCGCCTTTATCAATCAATAACACATCCCAGCCGGGCAAAAAAATCAAAGCGGCCGAACCTGCATTATGCAGATTCCGCCGCTTGTTTATTATGCTCCTGCTGGCGCTTGATTACCTTCAGCCGCGTAAATTCTTCGCGTTCCTTTTCTTCCAGTGCATTCTGAATCGTATGAACCAGCTCTTCGTAGTTGGGTATTGTAATATTTTTCAGTGCATTCGCACGTTTTTGTGTTTTTTTGATATTGACGGCAAGCCGGTACGCTGCATTTTCCACTGTGGAAAGACGAATTGTCAAATCCTTCACCTTTTCAAAATGCACCCGCGCCGCATCCAGGCTCTCATTTGTCCCAAAGTATGCGCTGCACGGCTTTAAAGGCCTTTTCTCCGCCTCTACAAGCGGGATTTCCGCCCCCATGATACTCCTCGTCTTAATCCGGATGGAGGTTTCCACCGGAACGCAGTGCGCAATCGTCTGCACCTGATGGATTCCCATTTCTACATTTGCCATCTGCAGCGCAAGATAGGCGCTTCGGAATGTCTCATCAATTTCCGACTGAATATCCTTTGCCTGCTCAATCAGCTCCATCAGTTCACGTATCAGAATATTTCTCTTCTTATCCATCAGCTCATAGCCCTGCTTCGCCAGAGCCAGTGAATTTTTCGCCAGTATCAGATTTCCTTTTGTCGGAAACATGCGTGGATCCATTTACTCACCCGCTTCCCTTTCATAAAATTCATCCAGTACTTTCGTATTGATACGGTCAAGCTCCGTCCTCGGAAGCAGACGCAGAAGCTCCCAGCCTTTGTCTAACGTCTCCTGAATTGTACGGTTTTCTTCCTCACCCTGGCACACAAATTCCTTTTCAAACGCCGCGCCGAACACCAGATACTGTTTATCCAGCGGCGACAATTCATCTTCACCGATAACGGAGGCCAGCGCTCTTGCGTCTCCTACCCGTGCATAACAGGAAAAAAGCTGGTTCGCCACATCCTGATGGTCCGCTCTCGTATAGCCCTCACCGATGCCATCCTTCATCAGACGGGAAAGCGAAGGAAGCACATTAATCGGCGGATACAGTCCCTGCCCGTGCAGTGCCCTGTCCAGTACAATCTGCCCTTCTGTGATGTATCCGGTCAAATCTGGTATCGGATGCGTGATATCATCATTCGGCATCGTCAGAATCGGAATCTGTGTCACAGAGCCTTTACAACCCGTAAGAATGCCTGCACGCTCATAAATCGTCGCAAATTCGCTGTATAAATAACCCGGATATCCTTTTCTGGACGGAATTTCTCCCTTTGAAGAGGAAACCTCACGGAGCGCCTCCGCAAAAGACGTCATGTCCGTCAGGATGACAAGAATGTGCATCCCCTTTTCAAAAGCAAGATATTCGGCTGCAGTCAGGGCAACCTTCGGCGTAATCAGACGCTCTACAACCGGATCGTTCGCCAGATTCAAAAACATTGCCACATGGTCAAAAACACCGCTTTCCTCAAATGTACGCCGAAAATAATCCGCTACATCATACTTCACTCCCATCGCGGCAAACACAACCGCAAATTCTTCATCAGAGCCCTCACCAAGTGAGGCCTGACGCACAATCTGCGCCGCCAACTGGTCGTGCGGCAATCCGTTTCCCGAAAAAATTGGCAGCTTCTGTCCGCGTATCAGCGTCGTCAGACCATCGATGGCAGAGATTCCCGTGCGGATATAATTGCGCGGATATTCCCTGGAAACCGGATTCATGGGCAGTCCATTCACATTTTTGCTTGTCTCGGCAACAATGGGGCCGAACCCGTCCACCGGTTGCCCGATGCCGTTAAAGGTACGTCCGAGAATGTCCGGCGATAACGCTATTTTCATCGGCTCTCCCGTCAGTTTTGTATGGGTATTGCGAAGGGACATATTTTCCGAGCCCTCAAAAACCTGAATGACCGCCTTATCGTTATAAATCTCTACAATACGCCCCAGGCGCGTTTCCTTTGCATCAACCGTAATTTCCACAATCTCTTCAAAGGAGGCGCCGGAAACTCCCTCCAGCACCACCAAAGGCCCATTTATCTCACTTAATCCCAAATATTCTATTGACATAATCAGACCTCCCTAACCGTTGCTTTCCATAACACTGTCGTAAAATGCGTCTACTGCCTGCATGTATTCCTCAAACATCTCTAAATTTTTGTTTGGCACATCATATTTCATGGCAATGACCTTCTCAAAAATGTCGCTCTGTTTTAACACCGACACCGGCATGCCTACCGACACCAGGCTCTTTGCTTTCTGGTAAAGGTACAAAATGACTTTCATCATAAGAAACTGCTCTTATCTTGTATATTAAACCCATATATATTTGTCCTAAGAATTAAA
>CANOFI010000233.1 GCA_947565255.1 uncultured Lachnospiraceae bacterium | reverse complement strand
ATGGAAAGCGAAGACAAATTGAGCGGTTTGGTGGAAAGACACGGCAAGAAGGTGTACAGGGAATTAAGAAAAACTATTGACGAAGGGAAGGAGCTGGATCCCATGATTGCCGAGGTGGTGGCGAATGCCATGAAAGACTGGGCAATTGAAAAGGGTGCAACGCATTATACGCACTGGTTCCAGCCTCTTACAGGCACAACGGCTGAAAAGCACGATTCGTTTATTCAGGCTCCCGACCCGGACGGTACAACGATTATGGAGTTTTCCGGAAAAGAACTGATTAAGGGCGAGCCGGACGCATCTTCTTTCCCATCCGGCGGACTTAGGGCAACATTTGAGGCAAGAGGGTATACGGCGTGGGACTGTACCTCTCCGGCATTTGTGCGCGAGGATGCGGGCGGAGCCATACTCTGTATTCCGACTGCGTTCTGTTCTTATACCGGTGAGGCGCTTGACAAAAAAACACCACTTCTCCGTTCTATGGAAGCAATCAACAAACAGTCTTTGAGACTGCTGAAATTATTTGGCAATACGACATCCAAAAAAGTAACGGCTTCCGTGGGCCCGGAACAGGAATATTTTATTGTAGACAGAGAAAAGTATTTAAAGAGAAAAGACTTGATTTTTACTGGACGTACGTTATTCGGTGCGATGCCTCCGAAGGGTCAGGAGCTGGAGGATCATTATTTCGGAAGCATCCGGGAGCGCATTGCCTCGTACATGAAGGATATCAATAAGGAATTGTGGAAGCTTGGCGTTACGGCAAAAACACAGCATAATGAAGTAGCGCCTGCCCAGCATGAGCTGGCACCGATTTATGCAGAGGCAAATTTGGCGGTTGACCACAACCAGATTGTAATGGAAACTTTGAAAAAGGTTGCGGGTCGTCATGGCCTGACCTGTCTTTTGCATGAAAAGCCGTTTGCAGGAGTGAACGGTTCCGGAAAACATAACAACTGGTCCATTATTACAGATGACGGCATTAATTTGCTGGACCCGGGCAAAACGCCTCACCAGAATATACAATTTTTGCTTATATTAACGGCCATTCTGAAGGCAGTTGACATTCATGCGGATTTGCTGCGCGAATCAGCCGCTGATGTGGGAAATGACCACAGACTGGGTGCGAATGAAGCGCCTCCGGCAATTATTTCCGTATTTTTAGGGGAGCAGTTAGACGATGTGTTAAGACAGCTGATTGAGAAAGGTTCCGCGACAAGGAGTGTGAAGGGCGGAAAGTTAGAGACAGGTGTAAGTACACTGCCCAATTTATCCAAGGACGCCACAGACAGGAACAGAACATCCCCGTTTGCGTTTACCGGCAATAAGTTTGAATTCCGTATGGTAGGCTCCTCGGATTCGATTTCAGGACCGAACGTGATTCTCAATACCATTGTCGCAGAGGCTTTCAGTGAAATCTGTGATGAACTCGAGCAGGCAGAAGATTTTGACACGGCTGTCCATGATATTATTAAGAAAAATGCTGCGGAGCATTACAGAATTGTATTTAATGGGAACGGATATTCCGACGAGTGGGTTGAGGAAGCTGAGAGAAGGGGTCTTCCGAATCTGAAGACGATGGTAGATGCGATTCCGTCTATTGTGACAGACAAAGCGGTTGCCCTGTTTGAAAAGTTCGGCGTGTTTACAAGGGCAGAACTGGAGTCCCGTGCGGAAATTATGTATGAGGCGTATGCGAAAGCCCTCAATATTGAAGCAAAGACCATGATTGACATGGCAGGCAAGCAGATTATTCCGGCTGTAATTAAGTATACAACGGTACTTGCAAAATCGATTAATGCGGTAAAAGCGGCTTCACAGGATGCAGATACCAGCGTGCAGGAAAAAATGTTAACGGAGGTTTCGGCATTGCTGGCAGATGCAAAAGGCGCTTTGGTGAAGCTGGAAGAGCAGGTGGAAACGGCAGCCGGTATGGCAGAGGGCAGAGAACAGGCCGTATTCTTTAAGGACAGCATCAAAGTTACGATGCAGGAGCTGAGAAGTCCGATTGACCGTTTAGAAATGATTGTAGATAAAGAAATGTGGCCGATGCCATCGTATGGCGACTTGCTTTTTGAAGTATAAATGTACAGCTTTAGGGGCAATATGTGAAGCATGTGCTGCATGACGGCTCTAAAAGCCTGGTTTTTTAGGGCACTGTAAAATTAAGAATTAAGGGGCAGCCGCTTTCATGTGATATGCTCCCTTCTGGGCAGACAAGTGAAATCATAAAAACTTGTTACTTAGGAGGGGGCATATTACGTAAAAGCGGCTGTTTTGATTTAGTGATAATGTGTGTTGACAAAACAAACATTATAGGTTATATTGAAAATAATATAAGATTCTGTATATGAAGCATATGCAGAATGGTGGCGAAGGGATTACGAAGTATAGCGATGTAATAAAGGAATATCGGGAAGAGGGGGCAAATGCTTATACAAAAACGATAGGAGCAACTCCCAGGAGAACACATATAAATGGGTTGAATTATATGTTTTTACAGCAGTTAGAAGATTGTGGAAGCTGGGAGTGGGTGAAAGGAGCGTTTCGGAATATAAGAAGTACGCCGGTTTCTGTGGCAAATCCAACGACACAGGTTGATAAATACAATTACTTTCTAAATGAAATAAACAAACAGAGTGACGGCGTATTCATGAGAAACTGGCTCGCGGCTTATAGTTCCGAACATGCTTATGTTGCTTCAGAATTTGCAAACGGCACGTTTCAATGAGAAACAGAGAACAGAAAATAATAGTGGGATAGGAGGAATATAACATGAACAAAGCAAAACGAACAGCAGTTCTGTTGATGGGAACGCTTTTCTGCAGTGCAGCGGTTTTCGTTTCCTGGGAAAATACAACCCTTCTGTCAGTTTGCGCTTCGCCGTCAGAGCAGGGGGGAGAACAGAGCGGGACAGAACAGAAGATAGCATTGTCCAGCCCCGAAAAAGATGAAGAGGGAAATATGCTGTGGGATATGGTTTATTTCGGAAATTACTGGCAGAATGACACCAATCAGAGCGGAATGGCAGAAAGAACGGATGAAAAGGAACCAATATTGTGGCGTGTGCTGTCTGTTACAGAAGACCAGAAGGCGATACTCCAGAGTGAGTACTGCCTGGAAAAGCGCAGCTATAATGAGAGTAATACAGATGTAAACTGGGGAACCTGTACACTCCGTTCCTGGCTGAATGGATATGGGAGCGGGGAAAATAAAGACCAGATTGACTACAGGGAGGATAATTTTATAAACGAAGCATTCAGCGAAGCAGAACAGGAGCTTCTTGTGCCGGTATCCCTGCAGACGCAGAAAAATCCCCGTTATGGAACGGACTGCGGGGAGGATACGGTGGATAAAATTTATCTGCTGGCATGTGAGGATCTCAAAAACGAAGCTTATGGGTTTAACATTGATAAATATCACAATTATGCAAATTATACGAAAGCGACAGAATATTGCCAGGACAGCAGAGGGCTGCAGTATATTTCAGATTCCGGTTCAGTGTGGTGGACCCGCACATCAGGTGAAACAAACAAAAAGGCGATGAGAGGCGTATTAGGGGGATTTTTCAGTCTGGATGAACAGGGAGAGGAGGTATGGTTTTATCAAGGGGTACGTCCGGTTGTCTGTATAGATTTAAAAAGGGCGGATACGGATTTTATAAAATACGCAGGAAAAATCAGCAGCGGACTGGTAAAAACAACCAGGCCGGCAGATAAAACCCGGATGCCCGCTATGCCGGTGAAGGAGGAATACAGTACCACATGGGACTGCATTAACTTTGGCGCGTATTATCAAAATGACACAAATGGCGATGGGAAAATTGATGAGTCAGATAAAATGGACAGTGCAATAGAACATATATTCGGAACGCGTTTTGAACAGGATATTG
>CANOFI010000232.1 GCA_947565255.1 uncultured Lachnospiraceae bacterium | reverse complement strand
TGCCGTCAGCACAAAACGTTTGTTTATTATTGAAAACCGCGTCCTCCTGTATGCGCTTTCCTTAAATGACTGTGCCAGAATTGTATGCGAAAGCTACACAGACTGCGGTGCCTTAAAGGTCATTATGAAACGGCCCGGCGCAGTTCCGGCCGGATATACCAGCGAACCGGGAACCATGTTAAACGGCGAATTTCTGCTGGCCCGTTTTACTGCCCGGCAAATCGTACGCGTCTCCTATGCCGCAGAGGGCGCCACCCTGTTAGCCTCCGGCATCATGAAAAAAGTCATAAGCCGGGAACCGGAAACCACCTGTCCAAAATGCGGACGCGCCCTTCCCAGAACAAAATACTGTCCCCACTGTAACGGACGCGGCAGGATTGTGCAGAAACTCAAATCATTATGTAAACCATACTGGAAACGTTTTTCCCTGATTTCCGCATTGATGGTCTGCAGCTCCCTGTTTTCGCTTCTCACTCCCAAGGTGCAAAAAAATTTTATTGACAGCTCACTTGCCGACAAAAGCGGAACGATGTCGGACATTCTGTCCTTTACCCTCCTCATGCTCCTCCTCACTCTTTCCACCATCGGCGTCACCATTGCAAAAAATCTGTACTGCACCTATCTCGGAGCCACAATCAGCGTGGACCTGCGCCGGCGGATGTTTTATAAGCTGCAGACCCTGCCGCTTTCCTATATCCAGAGCAGAAAGCCCGGTGATTTGATGCAGCGGATTTCCTCGGACTCCGTACAGGTGCGCCGCTTTATGGAAATTACATTTTCCCAAATGTTTTCCTCCCTGTTTTCCATGCTTCTGGCGCTTATCTGGATGTTTGCTATTAATTGGAAGCTCACTCTGGTTTCCCTGGTATTTTTTCCATTTGCCGTTCTGTTATCGATATCACAGCGAACATATATGCGCAAACGCTTCCGGACCCTGCGTCACGCGGGCGATAAGATTTCCAGCGCCCTGCAGGATGTTTTATCCGGGATTCAGGTTGTAAAAACCTATGGAAAGGAACAGGAGGAAATGCAGCGCTTTCAATCGCTTTCCGACTCTTATGCCGCTCTTCAGACAAAAAACACCATCTTTTTCAACTGCTTTACACCGGTTCTTACCTTTTTGCTTGGACTCGGAACGTACGCCATCGTTTGCTTCGGCGGTATTGATGTTTTGCATGGTACGATGTCCATAGGTACGCTGACGCAGTTTATTTCTTATGCCGCCATGCTGTACGGACCGCTGGACCGCCTGGTCAACCTCCCGAAATCCATTGTAGAGCTGTTAAACAGCCTGGAACGCATTGATGACATCCTGGAAGAGGAATGCACCTTAAGCAGCAAAAAAGGCGCCGTAAAGCCTGATTTGCAGGGATATGTCCGTTTTTCAGACGTCACCTTCGGATATCAGGCGTACGAACCGGTTTTAAAGCACATCAATCTCGAAGTACAGCCGGGTGAACTGATTGGGCTGGTCGGCGCTTCCGGTGTTGGAAAGTCTACATTCATTAATCTGGTAATGCGTTTATATGATGTCAACCAGGGAAGTATCCAGCTTGATGATACAGACCTTAAGGATATTGATACCGGCTACCTGCATTCCCAGATCGGAGTCGTTCTGCAGGAAACCTTCCTCTTTTCCGGAAGTATTTTAGAAAATATCCGTTTTGCAAAACCAGATGCCACACTGCCGGAGGTCATACATGCCGCCAGACTCGCAAACGCCCACGATTTTATCTGCCGCCTTCCAAACGGGTATGATACCGTACTTGGCGACCAGGGATATACGTTATCCGGCGGAGAACGCCAGAGACTTGCCATCGCAAGGGCACTGCTTCACAACCCCAAACTCCTGATTCTGGACGAGGCCACCTCCAATCTGGATACGGAAAGCGAATATCTGATTCAGAAAGCACTGGAACGGCTTACGAAAAGCCGCACGACGTTTGCAATCGCCCACCGTCTGTCCACGCTTCGAAACGCAGACCGTTTAGTCGTTTTGGATGAACACCGGATTGCCGAAACAGGCACCCACGAAGAGCTGATTGCACAGAAGGGAATTTACTATCACCTGGTCAAGACACAGCTGCAGCTGTTTGAGCACGCAAAATAGAGCGTTTTCTCACAGCCGGTCGGCAAAGCGACTGGCTGCGGGCTGCATCATTCCAAGGATTAATAAATTAAAAAAAATGATTGACAAACTAAGAATTGTGCGAATTATACAAAAAAATTTGAATTTCGACAAAAACCACTTTCAGCGTGTGGATAACTTTTTTTGAATGTGATTAATGTTTCCCATATTACAAGTTGTCCGCAGAGTTATCCACACTTTCCACATAAAATCGACTATTTTTTGTGGATAACTCTGCTATAAATTTGCATTTATTTTGGTAACTTGTCACAAATCGACAAAAATCAGAAAAAAAGTAGAAAAATCTATTGACATTTTTAAAAATGCTGACAGACACCCCTATTTCTTTTTTCAAACCCGTGCCGCCGTATTAAATACCAAAGCTGATTCCGGTCCTTTTGGCCTCTTTTATCATCTGGCAGTCCGGTTCCACGACCTTCAGCTTTCCTGCCACATCCTTTAACGGTACACGCTTCGTATTCCCATTGACCATACCAATCATATATCCGTAATCTTCATCGATAATCGCTTTCGCCGCCGCAGAGCCAAGTCTGGTACAAAGCACCCTGTCTGCAGGGCAGGGACTGCCTCCGCGCTGGGTATGCCCCGGAACCGTTACGCGCACTTCCTGTCCGCTTGCTTTCATAATCTGATCTGCTATTTCATACGACACAGAAGGGAACATGCGGTTTGCCACCCTCTTCTTATATTCTTTTTTTGAGAGCGCTGCGTCTTCTTTTGAAATGGCACCTTCTGCAACAGCCAATATAGTAAATCCTTTGCCGGCCTGCGAACGCTTGTTAATTGCATCGATCACTTTATCGGTATCATAAGGGATTTCCGGAAGCAGAATAATATCCGCACCGCCTGCTATCCCGGCATATAACGTAAGCCAGCCTACCTTATGCCCCATGACTTCCACAATAAATACCCGGTTATGGGATGCCGCCGTCGTATGGATGCAGTCGATGGCGTCTGTCGCAATGTTGATGGCGCTCTGAAAACCAAATGTAATATCCGTCCCGTAAATGTCGTTGTCAATCGTTTTGGGGAGATGCAGAATATTGAGTCCCTCTTCCCGCAGCAGATTTGCTGTTTTCTGCGTTCCGTTGCCGCCGAGAATGACAAGGCAGTCCAGCGTCAGGCGGTTGTAGGTCTGCTTCATTGCCGCCACCTTGTCCAGCCCTTTTTCATCCGGAACATGTATCGTCTTAAAGGGCACTCTTGACGAACCTAAAATTGTGCCGCCTTTTGTCAGGATTCCTGAGAAATCTCTCGAATCCAGACGCCTGTAGTCACAATATATCAGACCCTTGTATCCGTTTAAAAATCCATATACCTCCAAATCCTCAATATTTTCGTACAACCCCTTTACAACGCCGCGCATAGCTGCGTTTAAGGCCTGGCAGTCGCCGCCGCTTGTCAACAGTCCAATTCTTTTCATTGTACATACCTCCTAAATCATCATAATCTCATGCTCCAATATCTTCCATCTAATACAAATTTTATCATATTTTGCGCCCTGATTGCAATCCCCATTTCACATTGCTGCCCAGATTCGGGTTATTTTGTTATGGTTCACACCCGATGTTATTTTCATGCTTTTTTTACCCCTGCATTTTTATCCTGCTCCTGTCTTATTAATCCGGCAGTTAAATATTGCAGCAGATTATACAGAATAAACCTTCATCCGAAAGACAGAATTTTAACCTTTTACGTTCCACTCCGTTTCTTTCCAAAACAAATCAACTCCAAGCGGTTTTAACGCATCAACAATTCTATCTCGC
>CANOFI010000231.1 GCA_947565255.1 uncultured Lachnospiraceae bacterium | reverse complement strand
TCATCCGAAAGACAGAATTTTAACCTTTTACGTTCCACTCCGTTTCTTTCCAAACAAGCGCCGCTGGCGTTTAGCAACACGGCAGATGGAAATTCAGGCAGATAAAATGTTGCACTATTTAACCGCCGAAGAAATCATACCTGTCCTGCATATGTTTTAGACAAAAAACAATTCATAAAAGAAAAACCTCCTCAAAGGTTACAAAAATGACAATAAAAAACGATAAATAATAAAGAGGGAAATAATTGGCAAATATAAACAGGGATAGGACATAACGTACTTTCTGCTTTTGAAAAGATGAAAAACAGGAGAGAAAAATTATGCAAAAAAAAGATGTGTACGATAACCGCGAATTATCATGGATGAAATTTAACCAAAGGGTACTGGAAGAGGCGGAGGATCCAAAAAATCCGCTCTGTGAAAGATTCAGCTTTCTGTCCATTTTCCAAAGCAATCTGGATGAATTTATTATGGTCCGGGTAGGCGCGCTTACTGCGGGGCAGAAATCAGATATCCGGGAAAACAAAACAAATATGACCTGTACCGAACAGCTGGAGCGAATTGCAAAAAAAGAAAAGGAACTGCTGCTTTATAAGGATACTGTATATCGGAAACTGATGGACGAGCTTGTAAAATTCGGCGTGGCGGAGCTTCACTTCAAAGACCTGACAGACAAGGAAAAAGCCTTTATCAGAGACTATTTTGAAAACGAAATCAACCCGTTTATCTCTCCCCAGGTCGTCGGAAAAAGACAGCCGTTTCCTTTTTTGCGCAACAAAGTCATTTATGCCGTGGTAGAACTGCAGACACGTTCGGGCAGCTCGAAAACAGGGATTATTCCCTGCTCCAGCCCGGTTTTTAAAAGAATGATACCCGTATCGGAAGATAAAAAACGCTTTATGCTTGCAGAAGAAGTCATTCTGCATTTTGCAGGGGACATTTTTGACCAGTACACAGTCAAAAGCAAATCCCTGATACGCATTCTGCGCAGTGCGGAAATCGATATAGACGAGATGCTGTCCGATGACGAACATGATTACCGCAAAGCAATGGAGGCCGTGTTAAAGACAAGAAGCAGGCTTTCTCCGCTTCGAATCGAATTCAGCAGAACAATGAAGGATTCCATTATCCGCAGAATGTGCAGCTTTCTTACGCTTTCCAAACAGCAGGTACACCAGCCGGAAGCCCCTCTTGATTTATCATTTTTATTCGATGTGGAAGACCTGCTGAGAAGCGACCGGTCCCTGTTTTACAAAAGAAGGGTGCCGCAGCAGCCCGCCATGATAAACCGCACCGAATCCATTATCGAGCAGGTCCGCAGAAAAGATCTTCTTTTATCTTATCCGTATGAGAGCATGCGTCCGTTTATCCGGCTGCTGAACGAGGCAGCCATAAACCCGGATGTCGTTTCCATTAAAATGACACTGTACCGTCTGGCAAATAATTCAAAAATTGTAGAGGCGCTGTCGGAGGCGTCCGAAAACGGCAAGGAGGTCGTTGTTCTGGTGGAGCTGCGCGCCCGGTTTGACGAGGAAAACAATATTAAGTGGTCAAGACAGCTTGAGGAGTCGGGCTGCCGCGTAATTTACGGGTTAAACCGCTTAAAGGTGCATTCCAAGCTATGTCTGATTACGCAGAAAAGAGGGGATAAAACCGAATATATTACGCAGGCCGGAACTGGTAATTATAATGAAAAAACTGCCACGCTTTACACCGATTATGCACTGATCACCTCCTCTTTCGAGATTGGAAAAGAAGCCGCAAATGTCTTTGACTGTCTTGCCATGGGAAAAATTGTCGATAAAGTCCACCATCTGCTCGTTGCGCCGAATCATCTGCAAAATACGGTTCTGGAGTTTATCGATAGAGAAATAGAAAAAGCGCAGGGCGGAAAAGAAGCCTATATTGGAATTAAGATAAATTCCCTGACCGATAAAAAAATTATAGACAGACTGATAAAAGCTGGAAAAGCCGGCGTGCAAATTCAGATGATTGTCAGGGGAATCTGCTGTCTGAATGCCGGAGTAGAAGGAGAAACCGACAACATCGAAATTATAAGCATTGTCGGAAGATTTCTGGAGCACTCCCGCGTCTATATTTTTGGAAAAGGGGAAGACGCCGACATCTATCTGTCGTCTGCCGACTATATGACGCGCAATACGATCAAACGGGTGGAGGTAGCAATTCCGGTCTATGATAAGGACATAAAAAAACGGCTGCTGGATGATTTTTATATGTATTTTTCTGATGATGTAAAAGCCAGGAAGCAAATATGCGGAACATACGTTCGAACCAAGGAGGAATCGGGCGTGAATGCACAGGAGGCTTTGTATGAACAGGCTTATGGGCAGAATGGATAAAAAATCCCTTCCGTTGACAGTTTCTGTCTTCCCGGAAGGGACATTCTTTTTACATTGTTACACCAATCTGACTAATCAATATAGCTGACTGCTTTCGCCGGTGTTCTATAATTATAATTTGAAATTTTAATTCCTGTCTTCGCCGTGCTTGCATGCACTACCTGGTTATTGCCAATATACATTGCAACATGGTTAATGGAACCGCCTTTTGCATAGAAAATCAAATCGCCCGGTTTCAGCTGGTCTAATGATATTTCTTTTCCGGAAGAAGCCTGGGAACGGGAATCTCTCGGAATGCTGATACCGCAGTCACGGTATACCGCCATCGTAAATCCTGAACAGTCTGCACCGTTCGTCAGGCTTGTACCACCATATACATATGGATTGCCCACAAACTTAAGCGCATAACTTACCACTTTCTGTCTCATTCCTGTTGTCTCGCCAGTGCTCTGCGGAGCGGACTGCTGTGATTCTGATTTCTTTGCAGCTTCTTTTTCCGCTTCTTCCCTGGCTGCCTTTTCCTTTGCTGCTGCCTCTTTCGCCGCAGCTTCCTTTGCTGCCGCCTCTTTTGCTGCCTTTTCCTTTGCCGCCGCATTCTTTGCTGCTTTTTCTCTTTCTTCTGCTGCCTTCGCTTCGGCCTCCGCCTTCGCCGCCTCATCTGCTAATCTCGCAGCCTCCGCCGCTGCGGCAGCCTCTGCCTGTCTCTTTTCCTCTTCGGCCTGAAGCCTTGCTGCCTCTTCCGCCAGAGATTCTGCCTGGACAAACTCCGTGCGGACTTCCACAAAATCTGTGGATACAAATCCTACCACATCGTTATCAACAGAAACTTTTGCCCATCCGTCAATGACTTCTATTACATCTAATTCTTCCTCTTCCGGCACCAGCGTAAGTATTGCGCTGTCTGTAGAAGAGTTCTCTCTTACTTTCAATGTCTTTGTATTCACTGTTGCAATCTTATGGCCGACTCTCTCCGCCAGCTCCTCTGCTTCAGAGCCTACAACCACAAATTCTTTCTTTACATATCCGGTAACCGTTCCTGATGTAATCTCATACCAGTCACCGTCCTCGCCGACAATTTCTGCCGCCGATTCGTTATAGAGCTTTCCGAGAACCTCGCCGTCCTCACCGGCTTTATCCCGGATATTCACATAATTATCTACCTGTGCAATTACGGTATCCTTGTATTCAGACTTTACGCTGGGAACTAAATTGCCGATTACGTCTACATCTGACTCGGGGGCCTCTGCATAATAATCATCCAATGTAAGGGAAACACCCGCTCCCGGTAACTGTGAACCTCTTGATGTAGTCTTTAAATTTCCCGCACCCGCTGCCGGTAATCCCTGGCTGGCAGCATTCGTTCCTAACACAGAACCCGATATGATACAAACACCGGCTACTGTACATGTCAAAGCCCTGAACGCTTTTTTCATGATATCCTCCATTCTAACTATGCCATGAAAACTTCCGCGAAAACTGTCTTCGCTTCTGCTTTTCATCATTTATCCAAATTGTATCTTAACTAAATTGTTACAAAATTATTACATTGTTAACTGTGATTATAACAAACAATGT
>CANOFI010000230.1 GCA_947565255.1 uncultured Lachnospiraceae bacterium | reverse complement strand
ATATTTCGCAATGTCCGTTTTTTCCATTCCTTCTTCCTTTCGTCCCCGCCTTTACGACAAGGAAATAATCAGGTTAACTTAATTCCATTATACAAAAAAACTCCTATATTCAATGACGATTGTTTACTGGTCCTTAATTATAACTCAACCAACAAGGACATTTATTAGAATCCATCATCTCTTTTTAAATAGGTAATAACACCTACCTGTATATACTCCACATTGATAAACAGACTTTTCCTCTGGCTTCCTGACGTTCATTCTTTGCCTTATAATTGTATGTAAAAATAGGAAGCACTATCAATAAGATGCTCGGACAAGATGACGAATATTATATGCTTATGAAAAAATATTTCATATATATCTTTTTTTCGAATTCTTTCTGGGGATTAATATTCCACAATGATAACTCGCATAAAAAGGATAGTCTCTATAAAATATGGTTCCCGTTTTTGCACCATCTTTTGTCCAAGTAATACATGGTTCTGTTATAATACTTTTTTACTTATACTTTCTAACCATTTTCTATCTGCGTACCAAGTAATTCCGTTATTTTTTGAGCAGCTGCACAAAGGAAATCTCCTTTATGAAAATATACCTCTTCTTTTATCCGCTCTCCATCTAAAACTCTAAATACATTGCTGACTTTACATGTTTCTCCATTAACTTTAACTATTTTGAATATCGTTTATTGCAATTCTTTCTTTTTTTGAAACAAAAATCTTCTAAAATATCTCTCACATAAATGTAGCCATATTTTTTACCTGAAATCTTTTCACCCCATTCATTAAAATGATCAATTATATCTTCTTTATGTGACTTACATATTTGCTCCATTATTGACAAATTATAATTCGCATACCTATCAATATATGTTCTCAATTCATTATGTAAAGGTTTTCCTTGTGCATCAGTCAGACTCGTTTCATATTGCTTATCAGAGTTTGCATAACCATCATTGTCAACAATAAACACATAAATCTTTTCGTCTTTATCAATATCATCTAAAATGTCAATCTTTTCATATTTACTATTTGACTTCGCTCATCTGTTTCCTGGATGATATTTATATCCCGGAGATTCTTTACAATCCCTTCTTTCTATCAATTTTCATTTATAATTCTAAAACATCTGATGTTTTCATCCACTTCTATCCTTTCGAATGTTTGTTCTATTATACCTTTTAATTAAACGATTGTCAACATATAAAGCAGTTTATTAAATTTTATAGGTGAAAATTTTCTACTTCTTCATTGCAACATCAAAATTTTTCAAAAAAATAACAGCCAAATACAGAAGTATTAATTACCACCCTAAACCCATCGCCTTCCTGACAAAAAAGAAGGCGCAGTGTGGAAAACAAGTCACCAGACAAAATTTTCAAAAAAGGAAAGGAGCATTCTGATACCTATGACAAAAACAGTTGACAAAACAAAACCTTCGAAAATAACTCCCACCCCATTTTCGCATCCCAAAGGCATACAGTACGGGGCGTCCCATGAACACACTACATTTGGAGGCGTGTTAACACCCTTTGATTTTGACGGACATCACACACTTGTGAGCATGGCGCGCAAAATAGCCGTGGACCAGGCATTTGACAGGCAGTGCCGGAAAAATATTGAATTCCGCAACCATGCAGGACAGGAATAATCCCGGAAAAGCAGAATGGTTGCAGCAATAACTGGAACGCGTCTGAATTTCATTCACGCAAATACACGATGAAATTGCAAAAACTTCAATAAAAAACAATGGAGGAATCATATATGAAACCAAAAGGAATTTACATACCGTCTATTGATGCGAAGGACATTTACTTATCGGCACACTATATAGAAGAACAACCGGATGGATATAACCTAAAGCAGGAGGACGGTCAGTATCGTTTACAAAAATTTGTAAACACACTCGACTACAGCTTAGATTTGCTCGAATTATTCGATATCTATTACAAAAAATACCGGCGAAATGATTTTGCTTTCCAGATAAAGAAGCATTTCTACTCCGTCCATGTCATTAATCTGACCTTCCATTATTCCGTAAAAGAATGGAACCAGATGAATCGCAATACGTTTGTAAAATTCGGATACGATTACAAAACCCTTGTCTTTGAGGATTGTATTGCTAAAAATGATGCCGGGGAAATTGTCGGCATCCGGCTCGGAGAAAAACTGCGCGCTCCCGCCGCTGCACTTCCCGCCTGTTTTTGTACGGAAAATGTCGAAATTATCAATAAAAAAGACAAGACCAAAAGAACAGAACTACAGACGCAGTATAAAAAATCAAAAGAACCGAAAACCCTGAAAACCAGCGCCGAATTGCGAAGGGTGCTTTACAAAAACGGCTTTACCTGCAACGGTGTCAGATATTGCCGGATGAAACGCTCCTCCGGCTCCGCCCGTGTCGGAAAATGTCTGTTTATTAACGAAGCGCTCTTCCAGCCGCTATTGAAATTCAGTTCGGGCGCCATCGCTCTGGAAAAAGGACAGGAGGTGGATCTGGCCGCCTATGAAAGCTACATCGCGCTTCCATCAAGCAGCATGATCGGCACACTCCCGATTTCACCGGAAAATATTTTACTGATTGATGATTACGAAAGCATCTTCAAAGAGACCGTGATAGAAACACATAACGAGAACGGATGGCTTGCCACCTCCGAAAAAAACTGTGAAATTTCAAACAGCATCTGGGACGGACAATCGCTCATAGACATCTCATTAATGGGAAGATATGCCCGCTACGGCATGGTATTGCTGCGAAACTTAATGTTCAAATCGTGCTGCTTTAACTGCAATATCCAACAGTGGTTCAAAGACAACCACATTACAGAAATTTCCCAGTTAAACGGAAAAACAAGGGCCACACGAATTGAAGACATTAAGCTGATTACAACCCCAAGCAGCATAAAATATCTGAAATTTGACACGTTAGAACACTGGCTGGACAACTTATATCCCGCATTCGGCGTCGTAAAACATGAAAAAAAGACTCCCTTCTTTGGCGGACGGCTGGTACAGACACATTATCAGCTCCTCAATACGCTTCAGCTGTCAAGCGATGAGGTAAACGAATTTTTACAGGAATCCCTGGATTTTGCACAAATGTTAAGAAATAACCCCGCCGTTGTCAGATATTATATCAAATATCCGGACCTTGATGCATTGGAGCCGATGGACCGGCCAATGCAATACAAAAATGATGTTGTCTTCAATCTCATGTGTATCAATGACCATTTCGCCGAAACAAAATATTATCAGGAATTTTTGCACGAGCTTCTGGCTTCTTATTATAAAAATCTGAAGAACGGACACGTGTATGTGCAGGGCAACTACTCTACGCTCCTCGGAAATCCGGTCGAAATGCTGCAGCAGTCCATTGGAACATTTAAAGGCGACAGCCAGATTGGAATTGGAACGATCCACAACACACGCTTTGCATATAACAAAACTTTGCTTGGTTCGCGAAGCCCCCACGTAACCATGGGCAATATCTGGCTGGCACGCAATGAGGAAAACAAACAGATCGACTGTTATTTTAATCTGACTGATGAGATTGTATGCATTAATTCTATCGGGGAAAATGTACTGCAACGGCTTTCCGGTGCAGATTTTGACAGCGACGCAGTACTGCTTACCGACAATCACCTGTTAATCCAGGCTGCCAGACGAAATTATACAATGTTTAAAACGCCAACCTCCTTTGTCACAGCAAAAAAAGTAAAACGAATATATACGCCGGAGGAGCAGGCAGATCTGGATATCAAAACATCGGTAAACAAAATCGGAGAAATAATTAATTTATCCCAGGAGCTGAACTCACTGCTGTGGGATAAGATGTACCATGGCTGCACTTACAGCGATATCAAAGAACTGTATTATGACATCTGTCAGCTGGACGTTATGTCCGGAATTGAAATTGATAAAGCAAAAAAAGAATTTGATATCAACAATGCCAGAGAACTGGATAAGC
>CANOFI010000229.1 GCA_947565255.1 uncultured Lachnospiraceae bacterium | reverse complement strand
TAAAAACGCATGGGCACATTGATAATAAAAGCAATGCCCAGTCCGAGCAGAAACGGAAAAATAAGCGAAAGGCATTTCCCCAAAAAATCAAGTATGTTATTGACATTATCAAATATATGATAAATCACGACAATCGCCGCAGCCAGCAGCAGAATATTTTTTACATTTTTTTTGTTGAATTCCATAACTACACTCCTTAAAACGGCTGGCTGGACGCTACACAAATTGTGCGGAACTCCTCAAAAACCTTTGTGGAATCCCCTTCCCTCCACGGACGCGTGGCACAGTAAAAATGATACAGCCTGCCTTTCTCATAAAAGATGGATGCCTTGTGTGCATGTCCCTCGTCTATCTCCCCTTTTGCCCCGTTCGGCAAGACAGGCTCCTCCGCCTTATCCCAGTGAATCAGGTCTTTTGACACAGCAAGGCCGTCCTGTGCATGCTTATATACTTTTCCATCGTAGCCAAAAAAGAAATCCAGCCAGAGTTCTCCATCTTTTACCACATACGGGTCCGACAAAAAACGACTGTCCCACGCCGGCTCCGGGGACACTCTGACAACCGGATTTTCCCTGCAGCGCTCCCATGTAAATAAATCCTTTGACATTGCAACGCCCGTCTGCTCAATCCAGCGCTTCTGCGTATCCTTTGCGTTGTAAAACAGATACCAGGTGTTGTCATGTTCAATGATTCCTGCCTTATAAAGTCCGCCTGCCTCCCATGCCTCGCCGTCCTTCCATGAAAATACCGGTTTGTCCAGACGGTGCCATATCTTTAAATCCTCATCCTCACACCAGGCAAGGCTAATCTCTGCCGGTCCCGCTTCATATCCCTTTGACGGATAGGAATGGTAGACCATCCAGTATTTTCCATCCACCCTGCGCAGCTTCGGCGTATCATACAGATTGTCGCTTTCTTTTATTATCCATGTACCGGCGGCGCCGACCCAGTCCCAGCGGCTGTTTTCTTCCTCCCTTGCAAGCACTACGGCATAATGCTCCCATGAAAGGAGGTCGTCGCTGACTGCCAGCGCCGTCTGGTATCCTTTTCCGTCAAACCCCACGTGCAGCATAAAATAACGCTCGTTGTGCCAGAATACAAATGGGCAGTCCACGCCGCAGGCATCGTAGGCGCCCTCTTTTCCGGAGCCGGCCAGCACCGGTTTCCCATACTTATATGGGGTTACATATTTCTGAATGGTTGCGTCGTCATTTTTCATCACATTTCCTCCTCGTTTTGTTCGTCACGGATTCTCAATATTCACACACAAATTCATAGGTACCTGAACCGAGCTTCGTCTCTTCGCCCTTCGGACTGACAAACGTTCCCACCGTATTCGGCGGAAGCGTCACGCTGATTTTCACGGTGTCTGTGTCCTTTTCTTTTTTCCAGTGCACCTTTGTCTTACCATATGGGTGCATGGTCCATGCACGTACCTCTTCCACATTGTCCGCTATATACGGACAAATCCTCTGTTCGTGAAATTCCAGATCACAGCGGATGCCCTGAATTCCCGCGAGACCACTGTAAAACCATTCGTCTCCGCTGCCCAGCATAAAATGATTCTGCGAGCCATGCGGGCGGGCGGGGTCCGGTCCGTCCCATTCCTCTGCCAGTGTTGTGGCACCGCATGCAACCTGATATCCGTATCCGGGCTTATCCGTAATTTTCATCATTGCATTCATAATGTCAGAACGGCCATATCTGGTCAGCGCCGCTGTCACAAACGGATGTCCGACATCTCCGGCCGTCGTGGCATATCCTCTGAGTTCAATATCTTTTACAAGCACCCCGAGTGCGTCTTCCTCCCTTTCCTCCGGAACCAGCCCTGCCATCAGGCTCATTGCCTGCGCCGCCTGGCTTCCATTTGCATAACGGCTGCCCTGGTCGTCAAAAAACTGCAGATTGTACTCTTCTTTCACCTGCTCCATCTGCTTTCCAAATTCTGCGGCGTCTTCCGTCTTCCCGAGAAGTTCCGCCACCTGTTTCATGATGGAAAGGTCGTAATAATAAATGCAGGTTGCAATGACCGGAACCGGCGTATTTTGTGAATACGGCACAAACGGGCCGATATCCAGCCAGTCACCCAGTCCGTGATGCAGCATGTGATGATGCGTTTTGGATGTTAAGTAATCCACATACCGTTTCATCGTTTCATATTGTCTTGTAAAAAGTGCGGCATCCCCATATTTTTTGTACACATACCACGGGTTTATCACACATGCACTTCCCCATTCCGGAGAATCCAGAAAACCATAATGCCATTTTGCAAATTCCGTAATGTATTCCGGACAAATATCCGGCACAAGCCCGTCTTCGTGCTGCGCTTCCTCCATATCCTTTTCAATCTTTTCATACAGATTATGTACGTCATAATTATACATAATTGCAGGCCCGATTAAATGAGACTGCTCCATCCAGCCTAATTTTTCCCGGTGCGGACAGTCGGTCAGAATGCTTTTCATATTGCTGAGCATGGCCTGTGTAATGATTCCATGAATCTGGTTATACAGTGTATTGGAGCAGGAAAACTCTCCCATCGGTTCCATATCAGGATAAATAAATTCCCCGACAAAGCTTTCTATGACCGGCATTCCCTGCGCTTTATCCGCAAACTGTGCCGGAACGGCGCCTTCCACCTGCACATAGCGAAAACCCGTATAGGTAAACTTCGGCGCATATTCCTGCACCTGCTGCCCATCCATATAATAATCCCAGCTGTAATTTTTTCCGGTCACCTTCTGGTCGGGCGTCCCGTCCTGCTTTAAAATTTCACCGGGCTTCATCTTAATGCGCTTGTCGTTTGCCGTCCCGTCTGTCCTTACTTTTATCCGCACCCAGCCGGAAAAATTTTTTCCGAAATCATACAGATAAAATCCGGGCTTTACTTCCTTTACGGATACCGGCTCCAGCGTTTCCATAACTTTAAGCGGAAGATGCTTCTGCGCGCGCAGCTTTCCTTTCGGAGCTTCCACACAGACTGCCGGCTCCCACGTATCATTTTCCGAAAAATCAAAGGTATCAAATCCGCTTTGCATAGCGCCGGCAACATATTCTTCCCCGCCGTATATGCAGCTGTACCGAACCGGACTTCCGGCACGGCTGAACCGTTCATCAGAACATATATTCTCTTTTGTTCCGTCTGTGTATTCCAGCTCCAGCTGAAACAAAAATCTGCTGAAGCCATAGCTTCGTGGAAAATATGCGTACCGTCCTTTATGTCCCGGAATGTGGAACATTCCGTCGCCTAATAAAATACCGACCGCATTGCCGCCCTGCAAAAGCATATCTGTGACATCGTATACATTGTACAGACAGCTTTTGTCATAATTTGTCCACCCCGGCTGCAACACGGCATCCGACACCTTTTTTCCATTCATCGACAATTCATACTGTCCAAGGCCGCACAGGTAAACTCTTGCCTTCTCCACCTGCTTTTCCAGCACAAAAGCCCTGCGGTACATATGATGCGTCTCATTTTCCGTCTCACCAAGCCATTTCCCCGTCCAGCGTGACTCGTCCAGAAAACCTGTTTCAAAGAAATTCACATCGCTTCGCACGCAGTCTTCCCCATGCCATACGAAAACTGTCCAGTAATATCTTGTGGCAGACTCCAGCTTCTTTCCGCAATATTCGACATTTACCATCGCATCGGAAAAGACCTGCCCGCTGTCCCACATATCACCGGTTCCCTCGTCCAGCTTCGCCTTATCACGCGACACCAGAATCCGGTAGGCGCTCTGCTTCCAGTTTTTTTCTTCTGTCTCTGCATTCCATCCAAAAACCGGCTTTTCTTCATCCAGACCGATTGGATTGGACAGATATTCTGCTTTTGTTCTGACTATGTTCATATTTTCCCCTTTCATGGCGTATTTTCCGCGCCATCACAACAAATCCGGAGGACTGCTTCCGAATTTTGCGACCCAGTATTTTCAGCTTCTTTATTTAACTTAGCAGTGTCTTTCTTTTCTGTAGTTTTTTCGC
>CANOFI010000228.1 GCA_947565255.1 uncultured Lachnospiraceae bacterium | reverse complement strand
GTCATGCGAGACATAAAGCACCGTTCCGGAATACTGTTTTAATGCCTGCTCCAAAATTTCTTTTGAAACAATATCCAGATGATTCGTAGGCTCGTCCAAAATCAGGAAATTTGCCTCCGAAAGCATTAATTTTGCCAGGGAAAGGCGGCCCCGCTCCCCTCCGCTCAAAACCTCCACCTTTTTAAATACCTCATCCCCGGTAAATAAAAATGCAGCCAGCACATTACGGATTTTCGTATGGTTTAAGTCCGGATATGCATCCGCAACCTCTTCAAATAACGTTTTTTCTGCGTGCAGGAACTGTTGTTCCTGATCGTAATACCCGATATGTACTTTTGTTCCAAGCTCGAATTCGCCGCAATCTGCCTCTTCCATCTCATTTAAAATCTTTAAAAATGTCGTTTTTCCGGTACCGTTATCCCCGATAACAGCAACCCTTTCACCGCGCTGAATATCTAAATCGACATGAAAAAAAAGTTCGTTTGGCGGATAACTCTTCGATAAATTCCGGACCTTTAAAACGTCCTTTCCGCTGAGAATGTTTGGTTCCAACATCAGCTTCATCCGGTCATCCCGCTCTGCCGGCCTTTCTATCTTTTCCATCTTATCCAGCATTTTTTCACGGCTTTCTGCCCGCCTGATGGATTTTTCCCTGTTAAACTGTTTTAATTTTGCAATCACTTCCTCCTGATGTCTGACTTCTCTCTGCTGATTCATATACTGGCGGATTCTTGCCTCGCGAAGCTTTGCTTTTTTCCCTGCATAGTCAGAATAATTGCCCGCAAAAACAGTAACCTTCCCTTCTGCAATTTCCACCACTTTCGTTACTACCCTGTTCAGAAAATACCGGTCGTGCGAGACGAGCAAAACCGCGCCGTCATAATTGACTAAAAAATTTTCAAGCCATGCGACCGAACGCATATCCAGATGATTCGTAGGCTCGTCCAGCAGCAAAATATCCGGCTTTGACAGTAACAGTTTGCCAAGGGCAACCCGTGTTTTTTGTCCGCCTGATAACATTCCAATCGTTTTATTAAATTCTGCTTCCTCAAAGCCTAATCCCTTTAATACCCCTGTAATCTCACTTTTACAGGCATATCCGTTTTCATATTCAAACTTTTGGTTCAAACGTGTATACGTCTCTAAAAGCTCCGACAGTTGTTTCCCTTCTGCATGTTTCATTTTTTCTTCCGTAAAACGGATCTTTTGTTCTATGTCAAATAGTTCTCTTTTTTCTTCCAGCAATTCTTCATATATGCCCTTTTCTCCATTTAATTCCTGATGCTGTGACAAATAGCCGATTGTACTTCCCTTTGCTAAAATAACTTCCCCGCTGTCTGCGTCTTCTTCCTGCATAATGATTTTTAAAAGAGTGGACTTTCCCGCTCCATTGACTCCTACAACTGCCACCTTTTCTTTTTCTTCCACATGAAAAGAGGCCTGGTCCAAAACCACATTGGTCCCAAAGCTCTTTTCTATTTTATGACAAGCTAATATCATATAAGCCTCCATCAGTAAAATACATGGTTTCCGATAATGATGCCTGTTTTTTCCGGAATTACTGTCCTGAAAAACAGGCAGTTCGGCACATTATTTACACCTCCGAGCACTTCCCGCGCCGCACTGTAACAGCTGTCCGTTGCACTGCCGTTGGCAAGCGCAATCGCAAATCTCCCGCTCATCACAGGAGTAAATTGTGATTTTTGATACAGCACTCCCAGCATGGTATTGGGAAACTGCGAGCTCCTAATCCGGTTCATCACTACGCTTCCCACCGCAATTTTACCCTCATACGGCTGGTTCCCGGCCTCACAGTAAATAATGGTTGCCAGCAGTTTTAAATCACTGCTGCCCGAAGCCTGGTCATAGCCGCCCGAATCAGAGCCGGACTTGTTGCCGTCGTCCAATGTACCTCCCGCGCCCGCTTTGGTGTTGGACAACTCCTTTTTCTGTCTTTCTAAAATCGCTTTTTCTTCTTTTTCCTGCTCCTCCAGTGCCTTGAGCGTATTTCTTTGTTCATTCAACTCCTTCTCATATGCGAGCGCTTTTTGTTCCGCATTTTCAATATTTTCTGTCTGTTTTGCAATTTCATTCGACGTTTCGCTTACTAAGTGGTTTACCTCCTGCTGCTTGCTCTCCACCTGCGCAACCACCTGCTTCAAAGCCTGCTCCTCCTGCTCCAGAATCACCTCTGAATTGGCAATGGCATCCTTCGTCGCGCTATATTCATTCAACATTTTCCGGTCATACTGTGCCATGGCATTTAAAAAATCGACTTTGTTCAGGACATCCGTAATGCCGTCGCCTTCAAGCAGCATCTGCATCATGCTGGTATCATTTTCATACATATAACGAATACGGAGCTTCATGCTTTCATACTGTTCTTTTTCCTGTGCCTCCGCCTGAAGCAGCTGTACCTTCACCTCAGCGATTGCCTGCTGCTTCTGCACCAGGTCATTCTGTGCGTGCTCCAGCTGCAGACTGACCTCATTCAGTTCCTCGTTTAAAGATGCTAATTTTCCCTCTAACTGCGCCTTTGAATTTTCAAGCTGCTCCAGCTCATCTTTTGACTTTTCCAGATTATCCTTGCTTTTTTCTACGCCATCTTTGGCATCGTTTACTTTGTCAGACGTAGTCTTAGCCATGGGCATACAGGTAAATAACGCTGTCCAACTCACTGCAATGGCAATGCCTGTCGTTATAAACCATTTTTTATTTATTTTTTTCACAGGCCATCACTCCTTTAAATAGTTTCGCTTCACTTGTCGTAATTTTTTCTTGACCGGGCCTGGTTTGAACGCACCATCTTTTTATTTCCTACCGGCACAATCTGCAATCCGTTGATGCTTGCAATAAATTTGTTAAACTGGCTGTATTCATAATCCTTACAGTCAAAATTCGGAAACTTGTCATGCACCAGCTGTCCAAGTCTTCCTAATTCATAAGAATTTTTTCTCACCTGCTCTAAAATGAACAACTTTACTTCCTCTTCTTTATATTGCTGTACGTATATTTTTACATAAAGGCTGGTTCCCACCTGCACAATCTCAAACTCATCGAAGCTTTCAATAAATTTGCGCATTGTCGTATATCCGAAATTCCGCTCATCAAAATCCGAATAAGCCCTCTGAAGGGCACTTTTTAATCCGCCCATTCCGCAGCTTCCGTTATTTTTCAGAATCAGCTCCTTAATCATCTTTTTGATTTCTTCTAACTGTGTGCCTTCCGCAGCTTCCGCTCCTACCTCATCCGCCTCTGTGGAAAAAATCTGTTCTAGGTTTTTGTACTCGGTGCAGGCCGCCTTCAGGGTCTTGGAGGCTTTGCTCATACCCATGCCGATGACCTCCATCCCGCCGTCGCACAGCCGGTTTACAAGCCTGGTAAAATCACTGTCATTCGATACAATGCAAAAACCATCCACATTTTTTTCATACAGAATGTCCATGGCATCTATCACCATCATAATATCCGCTGCATTTTTGTATTTGGAATAATGGGGCTGCTGAATCGGAACAATTGCATAATCCAATGCTCTTGCGTTCCACTCTTTTAATTCCTCCTTCGTAAAATCACCGTACATCCGTTTATATGTTATAATTCCATAGCTTCGAAGTTCATCGAAAATATGATTTAAATATTTGATATTCGTATTTTCTGCATCAATCAGCAACGCATACTTCTTTAAAGTATTCATACATTCCTCCTACATCTGTCCGGCTGCAGATGATCCTCCCTGTGCCTTTCACAACTGCATACATATTTATGAGTTTATTATAGCACACTTTCCATTTCAGTGCAAGTCCACCCAATTTCTGCCAAAAAACCTATTTTAATGCTGTTTATTTAAAAAAATATATCTGCTGTTTATTCCAGCAGAGACAGATTCTTCATTTCGTTCTTGCTTTAAGAATGCTTTTCCACTATAATATAGTTATACGCAGGCAATTGCGAAACACCCCATTCCACCGTTAGAATCTGGACAATCTATACCAAAATGGAATGAATGGAAAACGTCATTGAACATAATTTTTTATAGGGC
>CANOFI010000227.1 GCA_947565255.1 uncultured Lachnospiraceae bacterium | reverse complement strand
GATACCCGTAATGATTTTGCTTTTTATGCCGCTTTCATAATCACCTGTCGTATCCAGATAATCCAGCGCAATACATACTGTATAGGGTGATGAGTTGGGGTTCCAGTTGTTGCACTCAATGTTGTGTCCAAAACCTCCGTCCTCATTTTGATAGCTGGATAAAACCAGCAGAAAATCGTCGCAGCTGCCATTTTCAAAAAGGAATTTCCATTTTGTATAGTCAAGTGGTCTTGCATTGCGGTGAACCAGCTTTCTTAATCTCAAAAATTCATCAATCGATATTTTTTTCAATGTCAGTACCTTTCGCTTTCTTTTTATTTTCTTCCATATTTTCCTATTATAAAATGTTTTATTTGATGCAAAATAATAATAAGAATCTAAGCACAGGATGTGCTGGACTCTTTATTATAAATTGTGGCCCTGCCACACAACAATCTTACTTGTAAGGTTGATTAAACAGTAAAGGAGGATTTTGCATGGATTCACGTGGTCTGGATTATACAGTCCTGATTATTGCCATCATCGGCACCATCAACTGGGGACTGATCGGTTTCTTTAATTTTGACCTGGTTGCCTTTTTGTTCGGCAACATGACCTGGTTCTCAAGAATTATCTATGCTATTGTAGGTATCGTCGGCCTTTACTTAATCAGTTATTTTGGCCGAATCGGCTCTATGGGCAGGGAAACTCAATAGCAGTCGCTGCAGTCCCTGCACAAAAGGATATCATGGAAAACTCAGTATATGTTCTATGATACAATCAGAATACCCGCGGAATCCCGCGGGTATTCTAACATATAATTAATTTGCCAAATACATCAGATATTGCAAAAAATAATCCCTGCCACCATACCCTTTTTATGTCAGTCACTTTCCAATCTTATGTACCGTATCCACTGCAAACATAAATTCTAATAACCGGCATGGCAAACGCAACAATACCCATCATCGCTATAATTCATCTCTCCTCAATCGTTCCCACCTGTTTTTTCACTCTTCATTCCGTATATCATATATTACAGGGCAACTACCACATACGGTTTTGCATTCTCCGGCAAATCTTTTTCCGCCAGAGAAATGCTCACAATAAACTCTGTCTTAAACTTCGTACCCAAATTCACCAGCTTGTCAATTGCCTCAGAAATGTCTTTGCCCTCCAAACCTGCAATCGTTAAAAAACTGTCCAGATAAATCTGCTCCAAATCATTGTCAGATGATAAAATTCCACATAAAAATCCCATAAATTCATCACAATTTCCAATCGGATAATCCTTGACATTAATCAAGCGCACCTTATTGCTTAAATCATGCATATGACGTATATTTTTATCGACATAAACAATATTCCCATTTGCCTGCCTTATTTCTGCATTCACCTTATCTAATAAATGCTTGGTCTTTCCTTTTCCCTTTACCCCTACGATTAACTGAACCATAACAATTACCTCCTGACTGTCTTTTGTATGCTCTTAAAAGCACACTCCTATTTTGTTCTGACTGTTATAAAAGGTGTTTCTCTTTGATACTTTTATTATACACAAAACATTGTCTATTTTCAATCATTATTTACTAATTTGGCCAAGTAATTTTGTCATATCTGCATAAAGAGTGTTTCGGTCCGTATCCTGCAGTACCACTGATACAAAATCATGATTGCTGTCATTTTTTGACAGCAGTATCAGACAAGATCCGGCTGCCTTGGTTGTTCCGGTCTTTCCCCCTATCACGGTTGCTCCCTGGGGAATTTCCTTCTCCCCTGACAAAAACAGGTTCGTAGATTTCCAGCTCACGCTTTTTGTCTCACCATTTGCCAGCCTGTATTCTCCCTCATAAGACGGCGCGTTTATAATACTCCGGAATTTTTCATACTGCATCACCTGCTGAAAAATCAGATACAAATCATATGCTGTTGTATAATGTTCATCATTATGAAGACCATGCGGATTCATAAAATGAGTGTTTGTCGCTCCAAGGGAAACCGCCCGGTCATTCATCATGCCGACAAATGCCTCCTCGCTTCCCGCTATATATTCCGCCAGAATCACCGCAGCATCATTGCCGGAATACATTAAAAGCCCGTTGAGCAGCTGCTCCACACTCACCTGGTCGCCCGCTTTGTATCCGCACAGCTGTGCGCCGGATTCGTTTATGACAACGTTTTCACTGACCGTCACCATGTCCGTATAATCACCCTGATAATGCTCAAAAAACAAAAGCGCAGTCATAACCTTTGTAATACTGGCCGGATAATGCTTTTCATGAATCTTAGATGCATACAATACCTGATAGTCTGAAATGTCGAAAAGTCCGGCGGCGCCTGCACCTGCAAGCGGCTCTGCATTTTCAGGCATAATATCCTCATTTGCAACACAAAGGTTCTGAGCCATTCCGGCCCTCCGCCCATAACTGCCCTGTGCCTTCCATACACTTCCGTTATCCCGCACCTTATATTCTTTTATCAACGCCTTCTGGCCGCAGCCGGACAGCAAAATGCCCGCCAGGACAACCGCCGCAGCCTTCCATGCCTTACTTGTACATTTCACGCCACTCTAAATCTCCTCTGTCTAATGATTTAATTAACAATTCCGCTGTTGCCAGATTGGTGGCAATTGGAATATTATGAATATCACACAGCTTTACTACATTATTAATATCCGGCTCATGCGTTTTTGCGGTAACCGGATCCCTTAAAAATATCAGAAGATCAATCTGATTGTGTTCAATCTGTGAACCCAGCTGCTGCTCTCCGCCCAGGTGTCCGGCCAGATATTTATGAATGGTTAAATTCGTTACTTCCTCAATCAGCCTGCCGGTCGTACCTGTTGCATATAACTCATTTTTACATAATATCCCTCTATACGCAATACAGAAATTCTGCATCAGCTTCTTTTTTGAATCATGCGCTATCAAGCCTATATTCATACCCCGCAACCTCCTTTTTGTCATCCCGTCATTCTTACACTTCTATTTATACCGGTCTCTCTGCAGACCTACATTTAACACAAGCCCGATTCCAATGTACAGACTTACCAGCGATGTCAGTCCATAACTGATAAACGGCAGAGGCAGACCCGTATTCGGCAAAACGCCTGTTGCCACACCGATATTAAAAAAACTCTGAAATCCGATTAACGCCGCCATTCCGGCGGCAATCACCACTCCCGCGATATCCTCTGCAACTTTGGCAGTCAGCACAATCTGAATAATGATAATCAGCAGCATCACAATAATAAAACAACACCCGATAAATCCTGTTTCTTCCCCTGCTATTGCAAAAATAAAATCAGTCTGGGGTTCCGACAAAAAATTCCCGTTTTTTACGGAACCGACCACATTATTATTCAGTCCCTTTCCGGATATCTGTCCAGAACCAATGGCAATAATGGAATTTATCTGCTGATATGCAGTGGAATCCGCATATTTTTCCGGCTGTATCCACGCCATAATACGGTTATACTGATACTTGTCCAGTATATCCTGGTCAGGCTGCAGAATCAGCATCATAAACACCGCCACAACCGGGATACACACAGCCACCAGACCCAAAATATATTTGTAGCTGAGCCCGCCCACAAATATTATCGCCGCAAACACCATAGCAAGCGTAATGCTTGTTGACAAATCCGGCTGGGAATAGACCAGATATACCGGTATCAGAAACAAAATAACACATTTTATAATAACAAACGGTTTATTCAGGTCCTCCTCATGCTTCATGACATATTTTGCAAAAAATAAAATCAGCAAAATTTTTGTCAACTCGGAAGGCTGAAACTGGATTCCGGCAATTTCGACCCATCTTGTGGCTCCATTCACATTTTTTCCAATAAATTTTACGAGCAACAGCAGCACAATATTCAGTCCATACAGCACCCAGTAAAATTTCATGATAAAATGATAATCAATCAACGATACTGCCGCCATCATGACAAGTCCGATTACAAGCCCCAGTATCTGCTTGCTCTGCAAAGACGCCTTCGCACTTCCTACCAGGATGATTCCAAAGATCGTCTGCGCCCTCTCTTTTGTATTCCTGATAATAATATTC
>CANOFI010000226.1 GCA_947565255.1 uncultured Lachnospiraceae bacterium | reverse complement strand
TTACGACCTACACCAGCGAAAGGTCCTAGTCATCACCGGCATCCGTAATAAGGTGAAGAAAAATTCTAAAGGAGGATTAAACCAGCAGAAAATGGAAAATTTAGGAAAATGTTTAGCAAATGTGGCACGGTTAAGCAGTGCTTATAAAGTAGGACAAAATCTGATAGAGGAAACATGCAGTTTTATTCAGAAAAAGTATACGGATTATCATACATTGTGTAAAAACACAGGAAAAAATGGGGTGTCGGTTCTTTCACTTGAACATGTAGAAAAATTTGAATGGAATCTGGATTCCTGTAAAGAGGTTAAGAATTATTTTGAACAGCTTCTCAAAGTGCCGAAAAATATTATACAGGCATTTTTCTCTCAGGGAAATCAGCTGATTGCTTACCATGTTTCGGAGAGTCAGAAGCTTGCGGGCATGCTGCAGAGAGGGTGTATGATGCAGCAGACGGCGTTGGAGGATTATATGGGAATGCTGTGCGGCGACGGAATGGACAATTTGTTTATGCTCTATATGGAGCTTTTAAAACATAGCAATGCGTCGACAAAAGCAGTACAGGAGCTGATGGACGGCATTAACAGTATCATAGAGTTTTGCAGTAATTTGGAGCTTTCCATCAAACAGAAAATGTATTTAGAGGTGGAAGAGCGGACAGAAAAATACAGGCAGTTGTATGAAAATATAGCCGGATTTTACCAGAATACAGCGCAGAGTACAGTCAATGTGGCGATGATGACAATGACAGGGCAGGTAGAGGACACGGTACAGAAGGCGTTAGAAGCGGTAAAGGCATCCAATGCGTCAAACAATGTGGCAACAAATCAGCCGGCCCAGCCGACAGCGGGACCGACTGGTGCGGCAGCAAAACCGGATGCTGCGGCGGCGCAACCGGATGCTGCGGTAGCGCAGCCGAATGTGGCAGCGGCGCAACCAGATGCTGCGGCGGCGCAACCGAATGTGACAGCGGCGCAACCAGATGCTGCGGCGGTAAAACCGACTGGTGCGGCAGCAGGACCAGATCGTGCAGCGGCGAAACCGGATGCTGCGGCAGCGCAGCCGAATAACATAGCAGCCGGCCAGGCGAAAGAGACAGTGCAGCCGAATAACGTAGCAGCAAATCAGGCAAAAGAGGCAGCGCAGCCGAATAACACAGCAGCCGGCCAGCCGAAAGAAGCAGCGCAGCCGGAAAATGCAGCGGCAAAGCCGGCCCAGGAGACGGTGCAGCCAGACAATGAGGCAGCCGGGTCAGCTGCCGAAGCGGCGCAGGCAGAGGAGGAGGCAGCGCAGCCGGATGAGATGAATGATACACAGAATATGTTAGAAAAGCTGTTAGAATATGCACAGCTTGATGAAGAATTCTGTACCGGATTTCGGGATGATTTCGGACAGTACTGCAAACTTTCCGATAAGGACAGTGCGGAGCAGGAGGGAAGAAAGCTCAGAAAAAGACTTTCCGACCGCTTTTATCAATTATATGAGGCCGCATTTTTCAGGTCGGAAAAGGAAGGGTGCGACAATACAATTTTATGTCTGTTTTTGAATTATGGAATTGTGGATGAAACCGGATTTGATGAGAAGCTGATACAGCGGCTGCAGGCTGCGGCAGAAGAGCCGAAGGAAGAGCAGAAGATTCCGGTATATACAATACGTGAGTGGCTTCGCCAGGTATATATGGGGAACAAGGAGCCTTCGCGCAATGAATTTGATATGGATTATGACCAGTATTTAAGGGAAGAATACAAAGGAAAAGAGGAACTGACGCCGGAGAAGTGGGAGGCTTTGCAGGGACCGGAAGCGAAGGTGAGCTATGAAATCAAAAATTTCTTTTTGATGAACAACCGCCTCACAAATGGGCAGCTGTCAACGTTTTGTCCGGTTATGACACGGGAACAGATGGAAGGAAATGTCGATAATTTTCTCGTAACGTCCGGACGCGTGAATGAAGAATTTTTAAAAGTGCTGAAGATTGATTTCTCGGTATTTTACAGGGATGTTATGTATGACGACCGTGAGAACGGTATTCATAACCTGATTATTCATGAGGAGGTGCTGCCGGATGTTGTTCTGATGCCGAATATGGGCGGACTTGGACGTATGTGGCAGGAAAACAGCGGCAGACGCAGGGCTACGCCAGGACGTTTTGCGCTGCCTGTATTTACAAGGGCGGATTTATACAAGATGGTTCTTGAGATGATCGGCTCCTTCCGCTGGGAAATTTGCAAGCGTGTGCAGGGTGCGCGGTGGAATGATGTTTCAGAACCTTCCCTGACATCGGAATACTGTGATTATCTGCAGTTTTATAAAAAGAATAAGGATTTGACGGATAATGGAAAAGAGAAGATAGCGCAGCTGATGGTAAAATGCCGCAATAACTATGGGAAAGTATTTGTGAATCATTATATGTCCTGGATTATGAGCGAATCGCTGGGAAATATGCGTCTGGATAAGGTAAGCCGCTTTATTTTGGGCAGGTATTGTCCGTTTCCGGTATCAATCCGGGCAAGGTTGATTGAGCAGCCCATGTTCGCGGAACCGCTGGGAAGATATGAGCGCGACAGGAAAAAACGTCTGAAGGAGCTGAATAACCGGCGTGCTGCGCTGCGCAACCGCAACGGAAAGGAAACGGAAGAATTTAAAAGGGAATTTGAATTTTTTGAAATGTAGTGTGTTGTCACATTCATTTGGCGTAGTATGAATGGGATAATACAGCAGCTTTGGGAGGCAGGTTATGTATAAAATACTGGCAACAGACGGCAATGCAAAGCGCGCGCAGTTAGAGACAGTACACGGAACCATTCAGACCCCGGTTTTTATGAATGTAGGTACGGCAGCTGCAATCAAAGGTGCGGTATCCTCTGCGGATTTGCAGCAGATTAAGACACAGGTTGAGCTGTCCAACACCTATCATCTTCATGTCAGACCGGGAGATACCGTGATTAAGCAGCTTGGAGGCCTGCACAAATTTATGGTGTGGGATAAGCCGATTTTGACCGATTCGGGTGGATTTCAGGTGTTTTCCCTGGCAGGGCTTCGGAAAATAAAAGAAGAAGGTGTTTATTTTCACTCTCATGTCGATGGCAGAAACATATTTATGGGTCCGGAGGAGAGCATGCAGATTCAGTCAAATCTGGCTTCTACAATCGCAATGGCATTTGATGAATGCCCGCCGCATCCGGCAGAGAAAACATATATGCAGGATTCCGTGGACCGCACGACACGCTGGCTTTTGCGCTGTAAAACGGAGCTGAAGCGATTAAATCTGTCTGAAGATACGCTCAATCAACAGCAGCTTTTGTTTGGAATCAATCAGGGTGGGACGTATGAGGATATCCGTATTCAGCATGCCAGGGATATTTCGGAGCTTGAGCTGGACGGTTATGCGCTTGGCGGCCTGGCGGTCGGTGAGAGCCACGAGGAAATGTATCATATTATAGAAGAAACTGTGCCTTACCTTCCGAAGGAAAAGCCGACTTACCTTATGGGAGTCGGTACGCCGGCAAACATACTGGAAAGCGTGGAGCGTGGAGTGGATTTTTTTGACTGCGTATATCCAAGCAGAAACGGCAGACACGGACATGTGTACACCAATCAGGGAAAGCGGAATCTGTTTAACCAGAAGTACGAGCTGGATGAAAAACCGATAGAGGAAGGCTGTAGCTGTCCGGCGTGCAGGCATTACAGCAGAGCCTATATCCGTCATCTGTTAAAGGCAAAGGAAATGCTCGGCATGCGTCTGTGTGTGCTTCACAATCTGTATTTTTACAATACGATGATGGAAGAAATCAGGGATGCCATAGAAAAAGGCGGTTATGCACAATACAAAAAACAGAAGCTGGAGGGATTTCTGGAAAACGACAGAGCGTAGAAAGCAGACAGAAAGCAGTATTTGAAAATAGCAAAGCACAGGAAGCAGACTGCTAAAAATTTCCTTAATTTTTTAAAATATAAAAAAAATGCTTGATGTTTCATACAGAATTGTGTAAGATATATTACATGTGAAGTTTTGTGACAGAAATGTAGGAGGAAAATAAAAAAGGGTGGCGATTGCCAAATCATTGGTAGAAGAAGCAGATATATATTTAT
>CANOFI010000225.1 GCA_947565255.1 uncultured Lachnospiraceae bacterium | reverse complement strand
ATTGGAACTATAATAGTCTTTAGAATATGAAGTCCCTGTGAATACCGGTTCACTGTTTGATATATTGGTTTTATAATATCCGGATATTTTTTCTCATATTCCTTTATAATATCCGTCGTTCTATCCGTTGATGCATCATCATGCACAATCACCTCAAACCTGAAATTCGTCTTCTGTCTTACAAAGCCCTCCAAAGCATCCTTAATATAGCTTTCGTGATTATAAGTTATACAAATCACCTGAACCATCAATTGCCTGTCATCCACCGGCGTCACCTCTTTATCTTTTTCTGCATATACCAGATATAGGATTGTATCTGTTCCGCCGTATAGCGTCCAGAAACCAGAGCCCGGATATCCTCTCCTTTTACACGGCCGTATCCATTTTTGTCATAAAATCTCAATGCACGCGCATTGTTCTGATTGACGCACCAGTAAACCGAATCAAGGCGATACCCTCCAAAAGCATATTCTATTATTTCTTTCATAGCTTCTTTGGCATAGCCCTTTCCCATTGCACATTTGCGGATGGCAATCGCAAATTCTGCTGCCCTATTGGTATGATCTATATTTTTCAGGCTGACTGTACCCATATAGACGTCATTTTCATCTGTAATCGCCATATGAGCATCGTCCTTTCCCACCCGGCTGTCTTCAATAAAAGCCACGCAGTCCTCTATTGTTTTTGATTCAAAATCCGCCAGTAAATTCTGCACAGTATCTTTATCATGCATCCATTCCAGCATGTATTCTGCATCCTTTTTTTCTAACTTTCTTAATTTCATACTCTGCCACCTCTGACAATTCTACCTGTCTCCATCGCTGTACCAGAAGCATTACAATAATAATGCATCAAACTCTTTTTTGATATTCTCCAGAAATGCCTTCCTGCCAAACCGGCTGACCACAGCCCTGCGAATCTCCTCCGCGTCAAATGTAATCTCTTTTTCCAGAAATTGTCTCAGATATTCTGCCAGCTTTTCACAATCCAAAATCGGAACAATCCTTCCGACCTCGTCTGTCACATAATCCTCCACTCCGCCGCACCTGGTAGAAAAAATCGGAAGGCCGCAGCAACCTGCCTCCATCGCCGATACCGGCTGACCCTCCTGGATTGAGGTCATGACAAAGCAGTCTGCCCGGTTATACAACTCACTCATTTTCTCACGGGGAACTGACGGAATCATTTCCACCCTGTCAGCGAACTCAGAGGACGCCACCTTCTGTTCCAATATTTCTGTATTTTTACTATATCCCTTGTTCGCCGCATACCCTGCAATCATAACACGAAACGGCACTTTTGTCAAACCCGTCAGCCTGTCCACAGTCTCGATAAACATGTCAAAATTTTTGTAAAAGGAGCTTGCCGCCACAATTAAAATTGTCACATGTTCATGCAAAACCGGACGGTATTCAAATACCGTCTCATCCACCAGATTTCCCACATACTCAATTTTTTTGAGCCTGATATTCTGCAGCATGACCTGACGAATTTTGTCATTGCTTATGGCAAAAAAGCAATCCGCACGCTCCATGCTCTCCTTCTGCACATCGCTCACAACGCTGCCGGGCCACGGAAACGGACCGTGCTCCCCGAAAACGAGCGGCTTTTGTGCTATTTCTGAAAACAATTGGGCAGTATATGCAATCCCCTGGGAGGAAATCCCATATACCAGGTCATATTCCTTCTGAAGCTTTTTATTTAAAACCGATATCAATTTATATCTCCGCTTTCTGTAGCCTCCTGAGTGAAACAGTCCAACCCCTTCCTCCGCTTTCCGGCGCCTCAGATAAAACCTGCACGCCGCTTCTTTTAACACAGAAAAAAAGGGAATCAAAACCGTGCCGCTGTATTCCTCGATATCTCCATACCGTTCTCCTTTTTCCAGCCGGACCAGGCTGCCCTTCAGCGCCTTCGCAAGATACGGCAGCAAAAATACCTTTTGTTCCTTATAGCGCAGTACAATAAAACGGTATTCAGAGGATAAAAGCTCTGCCTGCTCCTTGAAAAATATGCCTGATATTGGATTGTCCTTTGTCGGATACCATGGCGGTATCATCAAAATGGTCTTTTTCATTTCTTATTTTTCCCTTCCTCCACATATATCTGCGGCAGAGATATCCGCTGCTTTCGTCAGGCAAACCCATTCAGGCTCTCAATCACATACGCAGTCTGTTCATCCGTCATCCCATAATACATGGGAATGCTCAAAATCGTCCTGCTGATTTCTTCCGCTATCGGAAGGCTTCCCTTTTTTATATCCAGACACCTGTACGCCTCCTGCAGATGCATCGGAACCGGATAATGCTTCACTGTCCCAACTCCTTTATCCCGCAGATACTGCTCCAGCTCATCACGCCTGTCACACCGTATGGCAAACACATGATAAACATGCATATACTCCTTTGTGCTGGCCGGCGGCAGCTTTATCAGCGGATTGTGAATTTCCGCCAAATATTTTTTTGCAATTTGCCGTCTCCTCTCATTCCACCTGTCCAGACAGGTCAGCTTCACACGAAGAAATGCCGCCTGTATCTCATCCAGCCGGCTGTTTGTCCCCTGATAAATATGATGATATTTGTAATCCGAGCCATAATTTCCCAGCGCCCGGACCTTGTCTGCCAGAGCACTGTCACTGGTCGTCACGCAGCCCCCGTCTCCGAGCGCCCCGAGATTTTTCCCGGGATAAAAGCTGAACGCGGCGGCATCTGCGAGCGCGCCTGTCCTCTTACCCTTATACTCCGCACCGTGAGACTGCGCGGCATCCTCAATAACCTTCAGTCCATATTTCTGTCCAACCGCATTAATTGCGTCCATATCCGCAGTGCGTCCCTGTAAATGCACCGCAATCACTGCCTTCGTTTTATCGGTAATCTTTTCTTCTATCTTTGTCACATCGATATTGTAATTGTCCGGTACCGGTTCGACAAAAACCGGCACAGCGCCCGCATAGGAGACCGCAAGTGCAGTCGCAATAAACGTATTGGAGGGCACAATAACCTCATCGCCCGCACCGATATCCATAGCGCGCAAAATAAGATAAATGGCATCCAGCCCGGTTGCCACGCCGACACAGTGCTCTGCGCCGCAATAAGATGCATATTCTTCCTCAAACCTTGTGCATTCTTCTCCCTGAATAAACCAGCCCCGGCTGTATACGGCTTCAAATGCCCCGGTTATTTTATCTTTTATTTCTCCATGCATAACATCAAAAGATGCAAACGGTACTTTCATATTCGTGTTTCCTTTCGTATTCACACAACTCGTATCGAACATACGTTCTTTTTTATTTCGCTATAAATTTCAGAAACTCATCATAATCCCTGATATAATCCTCTTCTTTATAATAATCAGAGGCCAGTGCCATAAGAACTGCATCCGGTGAAAAATCATACATTTCCCGCCACATATTGTTCGCTATGTACAAACCCTCATACGGCTTTTCCAGAGAAACAATCTTTTTTTCTGTTCCGTTATCCAGTAAAATTTTACAGGAACCATGAATACAGATGAGAATCTGCTCCAGATTTTTATGCGCATGAAATCCCCTTCGAACGCCTTCCTTTGTATCGTACATATAATAGACTCTCTTAATTTCAAACGGAATATCCTTATATTCCTCAAGTGCAACTAACTGCCCCCTGTCATCTCCATGCTGCTGAAAAGCATATTTGATTACCTGCATTCTTTTTTCCTCTCCTTATACATAATGATCTGTTCTAACCTGTGTTTGTCAGCATGAACCACTGTTTTGTGAAAAAAATTGTAAATCAATAACGCTTTGCTGTGAATCGTACGTTCTATTTTATATTTCAAGCAGTCCTTTTTCTTACTGTTGTATGTTATATCATATGCCTTTTCCAGACTTTCATGTCTTTCTTTCAGAAGTTCGAAGCATTTTTTATTATCCTGAAAAAGACGTTCCTGCCATACATTTGACTTTTGTGTCGAAATCCCCGTTCCATACTCATACCAGAGTATACCTTCATCAAAAAAACAGACCGGAATTCCATCCGCAACCATGCAGATAACCGCACAGTCCTCCGCATATATAATCTTTTACAAGCGACGTTACCTTTAAAGTGTCCATATTTT
>CANOFI010000224.1 GCA_947565255.1 uncultured Lachnospiraceae bacterium | reverse complement strand
GTGTTTGCAGATCTCATAATTGGTGCATATGGAGCCATTCGCTGTTCGCTGAATGAGTAAACGCATTCTTCTCGCTAACGTTAATTATATCATGAATCTGCGATTCATGATCGCCATTCGCCGCTCGCCGAATGAGTAAACGCATTTTTCGCGCTATTGCTCATTATATCATAGTTTCGCCATTAATTACTTTATTTGTACTGAGAAAGGTTTTTTTATGTCTGAAAATACGAATGCATATAAACTGCAAAGCTATAACAGAATCCGTCCGCTTGGGACAAAAGGCGCCATATGGCTGGTAAGCGATTCGGTTACCGGAGAAAAATTTGTCATGCGGATTCTGTCGGCGGACAGCTATCAGGTTTACCGTAAACTTGCCAGGCTGCGGCACCCGAACCTGGTCAGGGTTGCAGATGTGATTCTCAGTCAGGGAAAGCTTTATGTGATCGAGGAATATCTGGAATGGCAGCTGCTCTCTTCGCAGATACCGGAGAAAGGGACGTCCGGCCGTTACGCACTGTCAGTAGGGAAACAAATATTGGGCGCACTCTGCGTGTTGCATCAGAATAATATTATCCATAGGGACATTAAGCCGGAAAATATTATGGTGGACGGGCAGGGAAACGCCAGGCTGATTGATTTTGATATTGCAAGAATTTTTATGGCAGAGAAGGATTCGGATACAAGGGCGAAGGGTTCAAGAGATTATGCCCCGCCGGAGCAGTATGGATTTGCGCAGTCAGACGGCCGTGCGGATCTTTATGCGCTGGGTGTAACGCTCAATGAAGTGGCGACCGGAGGGATGCCCTGGGAAAAACCGTGTAAGGGGAAGCTTGGTAAAATTGTATGGCGTTGTACGCAGCTGGACCCCAAAAAGCGTTTTCAAAGCGCAGCGCAGGTGCTGTCCTATATTCAGCGGACACGGATAAAAAGAATTGCTCTGGTCTTAGCCGGAACGGCGGTGCTCGGACTGGCGGCGGCCGCCGCGGTACTGCTTCCCGCAAAACCATCATCTTCTACGGCAGGGCATGCTGCGGGAGTGAAAGAAAGGGATGAAAAAACCGAACCGAAAAAAAATGTCTCATCGGAAGCGGCAACTACCTTTGAGCCGGAAGGAGATATTTCTCCTGAACAGGAAGAGGAGCAGCCGGCAGCGGAAGAATTGGAACGGATTCCTGAAGAGGAGGAGATACGAACTGCCGCAGCGGAAGAAATGCCAAAGTACTTCTCAGAGGAGGGGGAATTTACTTTTTTTAACGGGACAGGCGGCATTTTCACCTCGGATCTGGATAAGCTTATACCGAGTCTTATGATGACGGAGGACCGGACATATCAGCAGTTTAAGGCAGAACCGAGGAAGGGACTGAAGATTACCGGAGTTGCGAAAAAGAAAGGGACGCAGATGGTTTTGTCCCTGACCATGCCGGATGGGGAAATGGTTAAATTCGTATTTCATGATGTGTATCAGAAAAAATACATGTCGAAATACGACCATAATGTGTACTGGGAGGATGATAAGGTGGGAGACATGCCTGTGGACTATCAGATTGTGTATTATGATTTTGATAAAGACGGAGATAAAGAGTTTTTGGTTGTTCTTGCGCGGCGGGATCAAAGCGTTGGTTTCAGGCATGAGGAGTATGGGGCGAAATACTGCTTCAGCTATATGGTGGATGCTGTTTCAGATGATAAATTCGAGTGTTCGGACGAAATCTTTATTCCGTCGTGGTTTGGCGTCAGGCTGGCGGAGAATGAATATTTCTATGACTTTTATTTTCATAACTACTATTGGTGGAACGGAAAAGAATGGGACATGCAGCCGTAAAAAATGTCGGTTTATCTGACTGTGCTGCCAGTACAGTACAAAACACCCTGTCCGGTGTATAATGCACTTGGATGGGGTGTTTTCATTTTACCCCTGTTTGAGGCATGAAAGAAAAAAGGAAATATTTAAAGGGACAAAAGGAGGTTTATATGGCACAGGAAAATCAAACGATACAGGGGGATGTAAAGACAATTTTACAACTGGATGCAAAATTTCATTATGATAATCTTGCTGAGGTCAGGGCTGTGCATGATAAAATTGTGCAGAAAGGGATGTTGCGCTCCCCAATGGGGAAAAGATATGTAAAGAGACTTGAGCAGCTTCTTGGCGGTACAAAGCCAAATACCTGCACTCTCTGCGGCGGTGCGCTGAACAGAACCGGTATGATTTGCAGCGGCTGTATTTCGAAGTATGCGAATGCAGGCGGCACCGGTGTGGGTACGCAGCAAAATACGGGTGCTTCTGCCGCATCTGCAATTCCGATATCGAAGAATAAAAAGTCGCTGATAATTGGCATATCCGTGCTGGTTGTGGCTTTTTTGCTGATTGCGTCTATCGGACTTGGAACAATTTTTATGTTTCTGACGATCGCTGCGGCGTGTGTATTGGCTTACAAGGCTGCAAAGAAGCAGGACAAGAAGATGTCTGTGATTGCGGTCGCCGTGTTTGGTGTTCTGGCAATTGTCTTTTCCGGTTCCGGAGGAAAGGATGTAATCGGTGCAATTGGGATGACAGAAGCCCAGCTTAAAAATGAGTTTGGGATGCCGACACGACACGAAGGGACTTTTTATTATTATGAAGACAATACCGTGGATGCCAGTGTGGTGGGCGGAACCTGCAATACAATTGGATTATACGGTGAAAAATATAATATTTTAGGCATTTCAGTTGGTGATAAAAGAAGTAAAGCAGAGAGTGTACTGGAAAAAAACGGTTTTTCAAAAAGAGATGATTACAGCGAATTTATAACCAGTGGAAGCAATATTATTTATAAAAATTCACAATATACGATCGATATCGTATATGATGGGGCTGATAGAGTGAGGAGCATATCTGCAGGAAGAGCAGGTGGATATTAAGGAGGAAGGTGAATGGCAGGATAAACGTATGAGTGGGGGCAGGCGTTGAATGATTACTGTATTTTAAGTTATTTCTTCAAATGTATTATTAATATAAGAAAGTATCTGCAGCTGGCTGTTGGATGCCGGCGCAGATGCTTTTTTGTGTTTTGTAATATAAGATGTCCGGTCATTTACAAACCTTTTATTCCACTATCAGAGTTTGGACAATCGATACAAAAATGGAACGACTTCAAAACGTTTTGGAGAGGAATTTTTGTATCGATTGTTTAAACTCGTCACTCCGAATGAAACTTTCACAATTACTAAATGATGTTGTTGGAAAGGAGACGTGAGCAGACGGAGTTTGAAAATTAAAAAAAGAATTATTTTGCAGAAAATATGCAAAATGAGAATAATGTTATTGACGTATGAGAAAAATAAGTCTATAATAATACTATCATTTTGCAAGAAAATATCAAAATGGAGATGAGGATATGCTTCTTAATTTTAAAACAAGAAATTATAAGTCATTTGTGGAGGAAGCAGATTTTTCTATGATTGCTGCACCAAAGCAGAAAGGGTTAGATTATAGCCTGATGAAAATTAAGGTAAAAGGGAAAGAAATCAGGGGATTGAGTTCTTCTGTAATATATGGACCCAATGCCGCAGGAAAGACAAATATGATAGGGGCAATGGATGTATTTCGTGCGATTGTGCTGCGGGGAAATATTAGAAACTCTGAGGAAAAAATTTCACCGAATTCAGCGGCGGGAGCATTAGAGTTAATTCCAAACAATAATGGGACAGGAGCAGAGCCCGTTTATTTTTCTGTCGAGTTTTATGAAGAAGAGGCAGGAGACCGATTTCGGATTTTATATGAATTGGAAATGGATATAGGAAAGTTTCTTGATGAAAAGTATGCAAGAAAAATCATAAATGAAAATCTTTTTGTAAATGGAGAGCCCGTTTTTCAGCGTGCAGATGATTTACAGGTTGGAAATATGAAGGCTATTAAAAGGTACCTTTCAAACGCAACCGTGCAAAATGTGGAAGGTGTAAGAGAAATTGCCCAAAACAGTTTAAACAGAGAGGAACTGTTTTTAACAAATGGATTTAAACTTATTTTTTCGCAGAAATTCACGAAGATGATTGTGAATTGGTTTGCAAGTAAATTCATGGTTATTTATCGTGCGGATTCCATGCAATTGATGAAAAG
>CANOFI010000223.1 GCA_947565255.1 uncultured Lachnospiraceae bacterium | reverse complement strand
GGAAAGAAGTCAAGAGAAAGCACAAAACTTTTGGAAAAATGTGCTATCTATCCGGCGTCTCCTATATTTTCTTTATTTTTTACTAACAAAATTTTCATTGACAAATAAAAATATTTCCTTATAATAAGTAGTACATGCTTTATCATAACCGCTCGTCTGCCGAACCATTCATAACCGTATTTCCTCATAAACCATAAAATACATAACATTTAACCCTGAAAATCCTGAAAACACATGAACACACGAAAGGTACCGTTTTCCAGAAATTAAATACTCCGCAGAAATAAACAATAAGAAAGAAGGCTATTGGAATGAAAGAAGATATTTTTAAGACTGCCCCGGTCCCAAAAGCCGTGGCAACTATGGCGCTGCCGACCGTTTTAAGCATGCTGGTCACCATCTTTTATAATATGGCAGACACATTTTTCGTAGGACAGACCGGCGATGCAAACCAGGTCGCAGCCGTTTCCCTCACTACTCCGGTATTTCTGCTGCTCATGGCAGTGGGAAATATTTTTGGTATCGGAGGCAGTTCCCTGATATCCCGGCTGCTCGGCCAGGGCCAGAAGGAAAAAATAAAAACAGTCAGCAGCTTCTGCATGTACGGAGGAATCATCGCAGGAGTCATCATGATGGCCGGATTTTTGTTTGGAATGAACCCGATTTTAAATGCGATTGGATGCAGCAAAAATACGAAGGAATTTGCGGAAAGCTACTTATCCTGCATTGCTTACGGCTCCGTATTTGTTGTGCTCTCTACTGCATTCGGAAATGTGGTCCGGGCCGAAGGCGCCGCCAAGCTTTCCATGGCAGGCATGATGCTTGGCACCGTTGTCAATATCGTGCTCGACCCGATTATGATTCTGACTCTGCATATGGGTGTGTTCGGCGCCGCACTTGCCACAATTATCGGCAATATCTGTTCCGTTATTTTTTATATTGTGTACTTTTTGCGCGGAAAAACGATTCTCTCGATTTCACCAAAATATTTTTCCGTCAGGCAGGGCGTTTTTACGGGTGTCTGCTCCATTGGGCTCCCGGCATCCATCAACAATGTGCTTATGAGTGTTTCCAACATTATTATGAATAATTTCCTCTCCTTTTACGGAGATGAGCAGGTTGCGGCCATGGGCGTTGCGATGAAGGCAAATATGCTGGTCATTCTCCTGCAGATCGGACTTGGCACCGGCATCCAGCCGTTAATCGGATATAATTACGGCTCCGGCGACCATAAGCGCCTGAAAAAAATCATGAAATTCGGAATGTTGTGCAACGTCATTTTCGGTGTATGCATCACAATTATTTATTTTATATTTTCAAAAGAAATTATACACATGTTTATCGATAATGGGACGGTTATCGGTTATGGCATTGATATGCTGCGGGCAATCATGCTGGCCGGACCGTTTATCGGAATCCTCTTTGTGTTCAACTTCACCTTTCAGGCGATGGGAAAGGCGGTTCCTTCACTGATTTTGTCACTCAGCCGCCAGGGACTGGTGTTCTTTCCGGTGTTAGTTATATCTAACCATCTGTTTGGGCTGGACGGTATTGTATATTCACAGCCGATTGCAGACTTTGTATCGATTTTTATGGCGCTGGGTATGTTCCTGCGCATTAACAGGAAGATGAAGGAAACCGCGCCGAAGACGGCCTGATATAAAAAGTAAAAATTGATTACAGAAATGGTTTCAAAAAAAGGGCAGCCGCAAAACATCTCCAGGATGCTTTTGCAGCTGCCCTTTTTTATCATCTGAATAAACAACACGAAATGCCTGACCGCTTTTGCTTTGTCATAATGTACTTTTCGACTATTTACAACATGACCCGGGAAAGATACTGACTAATCTTCTGACGGTTCTAAACGCTCCTGCAATCGCTCCAATTCTTATGTACTCAGCAATTCATGAATGCTGTTTACAAATAATTCAACACATTCTATCGCTTCTGTCACTTCCTGTCCATCTATGTCGTATTCCTCTCCTGATTTATGGTCCCTGTCTGCCTGATGCACAATTTTATTTCTCCTGTCAAATAAATCTTTCAGCTTTCGGGTCAGTTTCTTCTCCGTCTTCATATGGCTGTTTTTATCATAATACATTTTATCTGCAACCTTTTTATAAAATCCCTGATCGAGAATCAACGTCAGCTGCCCCTTTATTTCACCTGGACTCATATATGTTTTGGAAGAATGGTATGCCACAATAACATCCTCTATCCAGCCTGTGTTTTCCGGATGGCTTACCGCATCCATAACTTTCTCAACAGGCACCTTCAAATCCTTATAGCCGGCTGTCTTCTCCCAATTCCCATGATACATCTGTTCCATCGCATAAATACCCAGACTGTGCATATAAAAATCCAATGCACTTTCCAAAAACACAATTTGGGAACGATAAATATCCTTTGCTCCATCTGCATCACCAATCCCAAACAAGCGTTCTGCTACAGCAAACTTATTTTTTATGGAAGCTGTATTATTCTGAAATTGCCGCAGCATCTCATCCAATTTGGGAATATGCATATCGGGAATCAGAGAATCCCTTGTATTTTCATTTCTTGAACTAAGTTCTAAGTTCCTTTCCACCATCATCCCCCAGTACTTCTATCAGACTGCTGCCCTTCAATGGTATGGTCGAATATTTCCCATGAATGTATCCCTTCCTGATATTTTCATCCTTTCTCACATTTTTGAGCTCTATCAGTGAATAATACTCTGTCGTACTCTTCTTCGGGTTCCTCTCAGCAAACCATATCTGGTCCCTTCTAAACACGTCTAAATCCAACAGGGTGGTATCATGCGTGGAAAAAACAAGCTGCGCCCCATTTCCATGCTCCCACTCCTTAAATGTTTTTACCAGCTCATCCACCAACGCCGGATGCAGGCTGTCTTCCAGCTTGTCATAGAACAGAATTTTTCCATTTGCCAGAACATCCACAAGCGGACATAGCAGCTGAAACAGCTTCTGCGTTCCCTGTGACTCCTCCTGTATATCCAGTTCATAGTCTTTATAAACAAATTTTACTTCTATTATATTGACGTTGCTTTGTAAAGTCCCTGCCACGGAATGAAATTCTGGAAAAATCTTCACCGGAACGTCCTGCGGAGTTAACTGCCTTGTCTCTATCTTCACCCGTATATCCAAAATGGGCAGGCCAATTTTCTGCAGAAAAGTTATCATCATCTTCTTTGAAGCCGGATTCTCTCTTATCTGTCTGGCCGAATATACAAACCAGTTATCCGGTCCCATTGTATGAACTACAATCTGTTCCTTAAAAAATTTAAACGGATTCAGTATTTCCGGCAGCTTCGACCATGCTTCCGCGGTGGACAGAAACAATTTATTTCGCTTACTCTTTGCCTCAAGCTGGCTTAATTCCCTCTTATAACTTGCACCATACGTATAGTCCTGCATCACCCTGTCAAATATTTTCGCCTGCCTTCCGGACGGAAAATGATATAAATACTCTTCCAGTATCTCCTTATCGTTGATGGAAAATCCATATACATACCGTATGCCATCCACAACAAACTGCACATTATATGTTGTCGGCTTATTCACATCAAGTTTATGCGGCATCCTCGGAATAGGATCCCCTTCCTGGAAATTGACACAGCATACAACCAAAAAGCACAAATATCCCACTGCCTCTATCAATGTTGTCTTCCCCGCCCCATTTGCACCATATACAGATACAAATCTTGATACACGGTAATCTTTATACGCATATAACTCTTCCTCATGTGACTTATCACCAGATGCAACCATGGAAAATATAATTTTCTCCTTGATCGCTTTAAAGTTGCTGCATGACAATTCCAATAACATACTGAACACCTCCACTATTAATATTATATGGCGTATAAATTCATATGTCAACAATTTATATTCATTTTTTGCGGTAAATTCACAAATATTGAATATAAATTACTTTATTTTTCTATTATGCCCTGATATCATTTCATTATCCAAAATATCATTTTTGTACATTTTATTTATACATTTCCCCAATTTACACGAATTTATTTTATCTCATATAAAAAAGAACTGCCACAAAACGTCCCCCTGACGCTTCTGCATCTTTCTCTGCATCCAAGAGCCCTCTTACTTCATTATCATTTG
>CANOFI010000222.1 GCA_947565255.1 uncultured Lachnospiraceae bacterium | reverse complement strand
GGTAAATCATCAACATCTGGGTAAGGTTTAGTAGGAAAGCGGAGTATTGGCACGACGTTGGACAACGACCTTATTTTAGATAGTGTGTTAAAGGAAGGCAAAGGACATTTTGAATCTGATTTCCAAATTGCCGGGAAGTCCTATTATGTATATTACCTGCCGCTGTATCAGACAGGCTCTGACAGTGAAATTGTTGGAATGATATTTGTTGGTTCATTATCGGAAAATGTCACTGCAGGTCTTGTTTCCATGCTTACTCTTTTAGTTATATTTGTATTAGTATCCATAGTAACCGCATTTGTTATCATTTATTTTGCAACAGACAAAATTACAAAGGCAATTGGACGCTGTGTGGATTCGCTCAATCAGCTTGCGGACGGTAATCTGACAATTCAGACTGACGCCAGGGATTTGCACCGTACCGATGAAATCGGCATACTTGTCCATTCTACAGACGATCTGAAAAACAATCTGCACAACATTGTCGGAAATATCAAGCAGAACAGTTCCATGCTTATGGAATCTTCTAACTCGTTAGCCCAGGTTGCCAAGGAGACGGAGCGCACGGTTGAGCAGGTTGAAAAGGCAGTCGGAGACATTGCAGAGGGTGCAACCTCCCAGGCACAGGAGACACAAAAAGCTTCTGAGGACGTCATTGTTATGGGCGACTTAATTACACAGACATCTGAGGAAGTTCAGGTTCTGAATGATACTGCAAATATTATGAAGCATTCCAGCGACGAGGCGAGTGTAACCTTTGAAGAATTAAAAGCAATCAACATGCGCTCCATTGAAGCCATTGATATTATTTATGAACAGACGAATACAACCAATGAATCTGCATTAAAGATTCAGGAAGCTACCCATCTGATTACTTCGATTGCAGAAGAAACCAACCTGCTTTCCCTGAACGCTTCCATTGAAGCTGCACGCGCCGGCGAGCAGGGCCGCGGATTTGCAGTTGTTGCGGCACAGATTCAGAAGCTTGCAGAACAGTCCAATGAGTCTGCTCTCCGCATTGAAGAAATTATTACATCGCTGATTAACGATTCCGAAAAGGCCGTTAACACGATGCAGGAAGTAAAACAGATTATGGAAGTCCAGAGCAAAAATGTGGAAAAGACAGAAAAACTTTTTGACACTGTAAAGAACGGCATCAGCGAATCCTTTGTAAAAGTAGAGAGCATTTCAGGTAAAACCGGCAATCTGGATGTATCCAGAATTTCCATTGTTGATATTGTACAGAACCTCACTGCCGTTGCACAGGAGAATGCAGCAAGTACACAGGAGACATCTGCCGCCTCTGCCGAGGTTTATGCAACCGTGTCAAATGTCTCAGATGCCGCTTCCAACTTAAAGAATATTGCCAACGACTTAGAAGAAAACATCAGTATTTTCAAAATATAAGGAGTTTCACATGTTTCGGTTATGGGGACGGATATGGAAAAACAACCGCCTGCTTCAGGATATGGTTATTGAAAATGCAAAGGATGATACCAGAACGCATAAAGTCTTTGATGCCATAACAAAGCTTTGTTATGCTTTTGACCTGGAGGAACCAATCTGGCTTGATTCGAATGTCCGTGAGTTTAAACAGCATGCCAAAACCCGTTTTTACAAAGACAATTTTATTGAAGACATTCCTTTTGATTACTTTGAGATACAAATAATTGAAGAAGATGAACAATATCAGACAAGCCCCTCGAATTGAGGGGCTTGTGTTATTATAGTATCACTTATTTTATTTCGGAATCGCTTTACAGCCGTTTCAGAAGCTTTTCTCTTTCTTCCTCGTAACCCGGCTTGCCGAGCAGTGCAAACATATTTTTCTTATAGCTCTCCACACCTGGCTGGTTGAATGGATTTACACCCAGAACGTAACCGCTGATTCCACAGGCAAATTCAAAGAAGTAAAACAATTCTCCAAGATAAAATTCATCCTGCTTCGGCACTTTTACCATAAGATTCGGCACATTGCCGTCCGTATGTGCTAAAATCGTCCCGTTCATCGCACTTTTATTGATAAAATCAACGGTCTTTCCAGCCAGATAATTGAGTCCGTCTAAATCCACCGGCTCTTCCTCCAGCACAATTTCGCACGTGGACTCTTCTACATTAATGACCGTCTCAAACATATTCCTGGAACCATCCTGGATAAACTGTCCCATGGAATGCAAATCTGTTGTGAGATCCACAGATGCCGGGAAAATTCCCTTCTGGTCCTTGCCCTCGCTCTCGCCGTAGAGCTGTTTCCACCACTCGGAAACATAATGCAGACTTGGTTCATAGTTTGCTACAATCTCAATGCCTTTTCCCTTGCGGAGAAGAATATTGCGCACTGCCGCATACTGCAACGCATCATTTTCTTCAAAGGAAGCCTCCAGCGCACGCTTTCTTCCTGAAGCCGCTCCCTCCATCAGCCTGTCGATATCCGCACCGCTGACCGCAATCGGCAAAAGTCCAACCGCCGTAAGAACAGAATAACGGCCGCCCACATCATCCGGCACCACGAAGCTTTCATAGCCCTCTTCGGTGGCAAGATTTTTTAAAGCTCCCCTTGCCTTGTCCGTGGTGGCATAAATTCTCTTAGCAGCGCCTTCCTTTCCATACTTCTGTTCCAGAAGCTTTTTAAATACACGGAACGCGATGGCCGGTTCCGTCGTTGTTCCGGATTTAGAAATCATATTGACTGAAAAATCACGGTCCCCTATTACATCCATGAGATGCCTGATATAGGTACTGCTGATATTATTGCCTACATAATAAATCTCAGGCGTCTTACGCACTGTTTCCGGCACCATGTTATAAAAATTATGGCGCAGAAATTCAATTGCGGCCCTCGCCCCCAGATAAGAGCCCCCGATTCCGATTACTAACAGGACCTCCGAATCCTTCTGGATTTTCTCTGCTGCCTTCTTGATTCGGGCAAATTCCTCCTTATCATAGTCAACCGGCAAATCAATCCATCCCAGGAAATCATTTCCCGCACCTGTTTTTCCCACAAGCTCCTTTTTGGCATCCATTACAAGCCGGCTCATCATGGCAACTTCCTCATCACTGATGAATGACGCCGCATTTTTGTAATCAAACGTAACCCTTTTTGACATCCTGAATCTCTCCTTTGTTTTGTATTTTTGTATATTCTTTGACCGACTGCGCAAACTTACGCCGGTCAGAATACTGTGCTGACCGCCTGGCAATCCTTACCATTATTCTATCAAATTCCCACGGCATAATCAAGGAAAAAATTCTTTAATAACTTCGGCCAGAACCTTTTCCTGCGCCATTTTTTCTTCCTCCTCCTGCTGTCTGGTTTTTTCTTTTACAACGGGCGTCTCCTTCGGCTCCTTTTCCTTTGTGACTGCGGTCTGTGATTTTACTTTTACTTTAGGGGCCGGAACAGCCTGCTGGTTCAGCAGCACATTCTCCAGATAATCCTTTAAAAATGTAACCAGCATTTTTCTTTTTGTCTCATTTCGGGACTGCAGCTCCAGAAATTCCAGTCCGGCAGCCGCCATGGCCCCTATAATGATATGATATAAAGCTTTCTCGCTTCCCATATGGGCATGCACGCATACTAATACGCCGGTACAGCTTGCCAGAACATTTAAAAGCAAAATACGGCCGCCGAATGTATGCAGCTGTTCAAATCCAATCAGTCCCGGCTTATACCGGTACAGGCTTGTCTCAATAAATGCATCAATATTATTGACCCGGTGCTCTAACTGGCTGCGGTTTTTATATTTCAGCTTCAGCTGTTTGACAAACGGATTCTCTGTCCGGTCCGGATTCTCCACCGCCCTAAGCAGCCGCCGGTACAGGCGGCTTTCATATACCTTTCCGATAAACCCTATTACGCACAGCGCCATAATCACATAAAAAATTCCCCATTGTTTTACAAATGTTTCTAACATGATTTTCCCCCTCGCTTCATATAAATAGAATGGTGTTACTGCGGTATGAAAATAATATTCATTGGTACACTTTATTTAGTATAACAAATTTTTTTGCATTTGAAAAGAACATTTGTTCGACACCATTTTTTGTTTTGTTACATCATTTCCCTTTAACACATTTTTTGTTACAAAAAATGACACAATTTGTCAAAATACAAAAACTGCATCGACAAC
>CANOFI010000221.1 GCA_947565255.1 uncultured Lachnospiraceae bacterium | reverse complement strand
AAACCAGTAGTAATTATTGATTATTTACAAGTGATACAGCCCATGCCTTATAACCGTATGCATATTTTAAAATATGAAAAAATATGGCATGAAATGTTCCAAAATTCACTGGAAGATATGCCTGATCCATCAGTTTTTCAAAGCGCTGCCGCATCTCTGCAGCAGCCGCTTTGGTAAACGTAATGACAAGTATGTTCGACGGATTGACTCCATACTGCTCAATTAACGCACGGATACGGTTGGTAATCACTAACGTTTTTCCAGAACCGGGTCCGGCCAGTACAAGCATGGGTCCTTCCTTATGATCAATTGCTTCCTGCTGTGCCTGGTTAAATCCCATTCCCTCTCCTTAGCATTCTGATAATTCGATACAATTTATACATACATCATTGTACCTTCGCAGGTTCATTTTTATCTGTTCCACAAATGAAAGCCTGCCCACTCCTGAATCACGTCCTTAGCTGACATATCAGCAATGTGATGTATCGGCCGCACAGGATAGTTTCTCAATCGCGGCACGGATTCTCGCTACCGACTCGTCTTTTCCTAAAATTTCCATAATCTCGGTTGCCCCGCCCGGCGTCATCGCTTTCCCTGACACCGCAATGCGAAGCGGCCACATTGCGTAACCGTTTTTGCACTCCTTTTTCTGCACATACGCAACCAGAGTCTGATACAGTGCGTCATTGGAATACTCCTCCTGCGCCTCAAATACCGGCAGCAGTTCTTTTAAAACTTCAAGAGAGCTTTCCGGCGTTGTCTTCATTTTTTTATGACGATACAATTCGACATCATATTCCGGCACCGCTTCAAAAAAGTCAATCAGCTCTTTGATATCTGGAAATACTTCAATTCTCGTCTTTACCATTCCGGCTAATTTCTTCGTGTCATACGCCTTCGTAACGGCTTCTCTGATATAGGGAAGCGCCATCTCATAAAACCGGTCAAACTCCATGGCTTTCATATATTCCCCATTCATCCACCGTAATTTCACCATATCAAATACTGCTGGCGATTTGCTGACATGACGGTAATCGAACCTCTCAATCAGCTCTTCCAGCGAAAAAATCTCCTGATTATCCTCGGGACTCCAGCCTAAAAGGGCAATAAAATTCACAATAGCCTCCGTCAAAAATCCCTGCTCTAACAAATCCTCAAAGGAAGAATGCCCGCAGCGCTTGCTCAGTTTTTTATGATTCTCGTCCGTGATAAGCGGCAAATGCACATATTTCGGCGCCTCCCAGCCGAATGCTTCATATAATCTCTGATATTTCGGCGAAGAAGAAATGTATTCATTTCCGCGCACGACATGAGTAATTTTCATCAGATGGTCATCAATGACATTTGCAAAATTGTAGGTCGGATATCCGTCTGATTTTATCAGAATCATATCGTCAAGCTCCGCATTATCCACTGTAATTTCGCCGTAAATATCATCGATAAACGTTGTTGTCCCTTCGGTCGGATTGTTCTGCCGGATTACATAGGGCTTTTGGGCCGCAAGATTTGCCTCAATCTCCTCTTTCGACAAAGAAAGGCAGTGCTTGTCATACATGACAATCTCTTTTTCTTCCCTGGAACCGTCTACCTTCTGCTTTAAGGAATCCAGACGTTCTTTATCACAAAAGCAGTAATACGCCTCTCCCTTTTCCACTAACTGTCTGGCATATTCCAGATATATCCCGCTTTTCTGTCTTTCGCTCTGTATATATGGTCCAAACCCGCCGTCCTTGTCCGGTCCTTCATCGTGCCGAATCCCGGTTTTTTCCAGCGTTCTGTAAATGATATCCAAAGCGCCCTCTACAAAGCGCTCCTGGTCGGTATCCTCAATTCGTAAAATAAAATCGCCGCCCTCATGCCTGGCAATCAGATATTCATACAGTGCCGTCCTTAAATTGCCGACATGCATTTTTCCCGTCGGGCTTGGTGCGTATCTTGTCCTGATTTTACTCATAATCCTTTGTCTCCTTTATTTTCCTGCGTTTTTTATTATACAGCATCCATCCGGTAATTGCAACAGCAATCAGTACAAACAGCAGCACAGAGCTTAGAATAATTTTACCGGCCATCTCATCCTTTCCGGGAAGGCCTTCATTTACAACCGTAACAGAGTTTGCCTCTATTTCAGCCTCCGGCTGTGACTGTGTTATAAACGTTCCGGCTTCCGGATTATCCGGACTGTTATTCCCCTTATCCTTCACCGCACCTTCTTCCAGAGAAACCTGATAGGTGGTGTTGTAATCAAGATATAAGGTTTTATCAAATGCATCCAGCGGAATTTTTAGTACATATCCTTCCTGCTGCTGTGCTGTCCCATTTTCTTCTGCCTCTTTTTTTACTGTTTCTTTCTCTATCGTTTCTTTTCCGGTTAACCGATAGACATACTCCTTCTCCGGGTCATGGATGATTATTTTTTTCCCTTCTACCGTACGGACCTGCTCGCTGAAGCGCAAGGTAACGGTTTTTGAAGAAACCTGCACCCGATTCTGGGCATCCGCCGGTTCCGCTGCTTTTTCTTCCAAATCTTCCAAAACAAGCTCTACTTTTGGCGGTATCGAATCCATTCTTGTATAAATATAGTCTGCCATCAGCTGATATCCGGCGTCATTCGGATGGGGATCAAAATTCACCCTGCTCATATTCTCCAAAGAGGCGGCATTTACATTGGTAAGTCCTGTCTGGCGGAACACAGAATACATATCCATAAGCGTATACTCCCCGGAAGAAGGGTCAAATGCCTGGTTTAATTTTACAATGTAGCTTTCGCAGAGCTTATGCACATTTAACAGGGTCAGCCCGTCATACTCATAAGCTACTCCATAATACGGATTGTATATGTTGTTTACATAAATGAGAGCCTCCGGATTGATGCTTTTTATCTGCTTTATTATGGTCTCAAAGTGTTCCGGAAACTGTTTGCACGCCTGCGCAAGCTGCTTGTTGTTATTCACATTTTTCACCGCGACAGCCAGGGCATTCCCAGCGGCAAGCGGGTCTTCCTTTGATAATTTTGCAAACTGCTTCTGCAGCTTTTCATATAAATCTTTGCCTTCCCCGGAAACGCCCGCTGCGTTTGCAACAATAGACAAAAACGGCTTTAACAGGTCATTGGAACCGATGGACACAAAAATCACGTCTGCGTCCTCTAATGCCGTCTGAAATTTCTCCGTTTTGAGCTTTTCCATTAACTGGCCGCTGTCTAATCCGGTAATGCCAAGGTTATTCACCGTTCCATTCACTTTTTCCCCAATCAGGGCAGCAAAGCTTTTCGCCGAAGCGTCCGTGCTTCCCACTCCCTTTGCAATGCTGTCGCCGATTACAACAATATTCACCATACCTGTCAGCTCCTGGTCTTTGTTCCTTTTGTGTCGCGCTTTGCAATCTTCAAGCGGTTCAGGTGTACCTCTTTTTTCCCGAACATAGCAATCTGTGTCTCTTCCTCGTTCAATATGTAGACCTCTTCCAGTTCATCCTTTGGTGATAATTTGATTCCGCGCACGCCAACCGCCCCCTTTTTCTTCGTCGGCACCTCGTCCAGAGGAAATCTGAGAAAAACGCCCTGTTTTGTGCGCAGCACAATATGGTCTTCCTTATTCTGCAATATTTTAACAGATAGCAGCGCGTCATGTTCATTTAGCTTTGTGGCGGCAGTCGTTTTCTTTGACACCTCGAATTCTGCGCCGTTTACGCACTTCATCATCCCCTGCTTTGTGACAAATAATACTTCCTGCTCTTTAATATGGTCTAAGCTCTGCACAAATACAATCTGTTCCTCTTTGCTGTCATAGTTGCACACATTGTCAATCGGCGTCCCTTTATCCCTGAATTTTCCGTACGGCAAATCTGCCACCTTGACTAAATGCTGCTTTCCATTGTCCGTATACAAAACAATTTTTCCGGTATTCATACATGGAAACACAATTTTATTTTCTCCGTCAGCCGCCTCTTTATTCCTCTCATAAGCGGAAACATCAATTGTTTTTATATAGCCGAAGCGGTCCATCAGAAAAATGACTTCTTTTTCTTCCAGCTTCTTTTCTTCAAAAACGGCTTCCTCGCCGTTTTCGATCACGGTTCTCCTCGGTCTTGCATATTTTTTTTTGCACTCATCCAGTTCCTTTATCATATGTCCAATCACATTATCCGGCACATC
>CANOFI010000220.1 GCA_947565255.1 uncultured Lachnospiraceae bacterium | reverse complement strand
TTTGTACAAGCAAAATTTCTAAACCGGATATTTCCGGATTTCATGAAAGTCGCATGTACGCGATACAAAGTATCATAACCCAGAGCAAAGGGTTATGTATCTGGATGCCCCCGGCGGGGTATTGCATTCAAAGTGCCAGGTGTGGCACACAACAATTCCAAATTCCAATTTGAAAACAGAATAAAAGGTGGTGGGGAATGGAGGTAGTACAGGCTTTATATCTGTGTGTAGTGACAGGTATTTGTGCTTTGACTGATATGAAGGAAAGAAAAATAAAAAACTGCTGGCTGAAAGCGGCGGTTTTGGGAGCGCTGTTTTTTATGGCAGTAAGAGGAGACTGGCACATGGTATTGGATGGCTTAACGATAATGATTCTTACGTTTGCAGTTCTTTATCCATTGTATTTGCTACGGATGATGGGTGCCGGCGATGTTAAGCTGATGTGTGTAGCAGGGCTTTATATAGGATGGAAAAAACCTTTGGTATTTTGGGCGGTTACAGGTGTTTTATGCGCAATTGAGGCATTGTGCAAGCTGGCGTATTATCGGAATGTCAAAAAAAGGCTGTTGTATTTTTGGAACTATATTCACTGTTTATATGTTTCAAAATCGCCGAAGGCATATGGAATGCCTGACAGCAGGCAGGAAACCATTGGGTTGGCGCTTCCCGTTTTTTGCGGGGTTTTTAGCTGGATTTTTGTTGTTTATATTATGAAATAAATGAAATTTTGCTTGGAAGGAAATAGGGAAATTGTTTTGAATTTTTGCTTGGAAGAGATTAGGAATTACATTTGAACAAAAGGGGGAAAAGAGGATGGAAGGGGTTGTTTACAGAGCGTGAAAAAGAAGATTGTTGCAATTCTTGACCGGGAGGAAAGGTATGCGAGACGGATGACGGAGGTATTTAACAGCAAAAACCGGTTGGGATTTCAGGCGGAAATGTTCACGGGAATCGACACATTTCTGGAATATAGTCGCGAGAATACGGTGGAATTGTTATTGATTGGTGACAGCCTGATGCAAAAATCTCTGGAAAGCTGTGCGGAGATGGTCATTGTCATATCCGAGGGAACAAAGAGCGCACAGCTGGATGCTTATCTGGCTGTGTATAAATATCAGTCTGCAGAGCTGATTATACGAAAAGTGCTGGAGTATTATGCCAGGGATGGAAAAAGGCCGGAGCAGCTGTGCAAGGAGAGCATGGTTATATGCGGGGTATATGCCCCATTAGGGCATAAGCAGAAAACAGAGTATGCATGGAGACTGGCGAAGGAATCCGGGAGGGAAAAAAGCGTGCTTTTTATCAGCTTAACCGCCTTTCTGGCCAGAAAGGAGCTGTATGACAAGGGAAAGGATTTGGCAGATTTGATGTATTATGTTCATCAGGGATTTGATAATCTGATTTATCTTGTCAGCAGTACGGTGACAAGTATAGAAGGAATCGACTGTATGCCTCCCATGCAGGCGGTTGGGGATTTGCAGCAGGTTTCCTGTGCGGACTGGCTGAAATTGCTGCAGGTAATCTGCAATCAGAGCAATTATGAAATGGTTGTAATTGATGTAGATGAGTGTGTACAGCAGTTTTACCGTATTTTAGAGTATTGCTCACAGGTGTATATTCCGTATGAAGAGGAGACAAGGGATGAGGGGATCTGGGAAAGATGCGCGGAGTTCTTTAAACGAATGGGGGCAGGAGAGGTATGGAAGAGGGCGAAGCATATAAAGATAGGGAAGGCGGTTCGGATTTAGCAGGTTCCCTTGTCTTCCGGCTGAAGGCAAAGGTTTTGGAGCAGCTGGATTATAGTGAGGATATTGACGATGCACAGGTATATGAATGGATTGACAAGGCGATTATCGAATTCGGGCAGCAGGCTTATTTTAGCCTGGGCGATAAAATAAGAATCAGGGAGGAAGTGTTTAATTCCCTGAGAAAACTGGATATTTTACAGGAGCTGGTAGACTGCAGGGGTATTACGGAAATTATGATTAATGGAACTGAAGGTATTTTTATTGAGGAGAATGGAAAAATCCGCAGGTGGGAAAAGACATTTGAATCGGTTGAAAAGCTGGAAGATGTTGTGCAGCAGATTGTAGGAAAGACAAACCGTATGGTAAATGAATCTAATCCGATTGTAGATACCCGTTTGGAAAACGGCTCCCGCGTGAATGTGGTACTGCCTCCCGTCGCGTTAAACGGTCCGATTGTTACAATCCGCCGTTTTCCGGAACAGGCTGTTACGATGAAGGATTTGATAGCATACCGGTCTATTGACGAGGAAACTGCCTGTTTTTTAAAACGGCTGGTACAGGCAAAATATAATATTTTTATAAGCGGGGGGACAGGCTCCGGCAAGACAACGTTTTTGAATGTCTTATCGAATTATATACCGGGGGATGAGCGGATTATTACAATTGAAGATTCTGCGGAGCTGCAGATAAAAAATATACCGAATCTGGTTCGTCTTGAGACAAGAAATGCAAACAGTGAAGGGAAAAATGCAATTTCCATGCGTGATTTGATAAAATCGGCGCTTCGCATGAGGCCGGACCGGATTGTTGTAGGAGAGGTCCGCGGAGGGGAGGCTGTGGATATGGTTCAATGCTTAAATACAGGGCACGACGGCTCGCTTTCGACCGGACACGCAAATAGCTCGGCAGATATGATTTCCAGGCTGGAAATGATGATTTTAATGGGAATTGAGCTTCCGCTTGACGCGGTTCGAAGACAGATTGCATCGGGAGTTGACATAATCGTACATCTTGGAAGACTGCGGGATAAATCGAGAAAATTATTAGAGATAACGGAAATTGCGGGGTATAAGGATGGTGAAATTAAGGTTAACCCATTATTTCGGTTTTGTGAAACCGGGGAGGAGAATGGAAAAATAATCGGGTGCATAGAGAAGTGCGGAACATTACTCCACACAGATAAACTGATACAGCAGGGGGTGTCATATTGAACAGAAAAATTCCAGAGTCTTATCAGGTTTACATAATGAATAGCAAGGAAAAAGGGGTGTGTTTTTTAAAAGGAATATTGATGTTAGGACTTGTCAGCTTTTTATTTTATGATTCGTGTATTTGTTTTTTTGTTTTGTCTCCCGGTCTCATTTATGTATACAAAAAAGAAAAGGAACAGTTGAGAAAAAAGAGACTTGGGCAGCTGAGGGAGGAGTTTAAAGAGGGAATTCTGGCGATGCAGTCGGCAATTGATACAGGCTATTCTGTTGAAAATGCATTTGCAGAGGCGGTAAAGGATTTGGCAATGATTTATCCGGAGGGGTCGTATATTACGGAGGAATTTAAACGGATTGTACAGGGGATTCGTTTAAACAAAACAGTGGAATCGCTTTTAGGAGAGTTTGGGAAGAGGAGTGGAATTGAGGATATACAAAATTTTGCAGAAGTTTTTATGATTGCAAAAAAGAGCGGCGGGGATTTGCTTTTGATAATCCGGTCCACCGTACAGACCATTCGTGAAAAAATCGAGGTGCAGAATGAGATTCAGACAATGATGTCAGGAAAAAAACTGGAACAGAAAGTAATGAATGTCATCCCCTTTTGTATTTTGCTGTATGTCCGGATGACTTCCAAAGGACTTTTGGAGGCGATGTACGGAAATCTGCTTGGAATTGCTGTAATGAGTGTGTGTCTTGTTCTGTATTTTTTTGCGGTTTTTATGGCGGGGAAAATAGTGAGTGTGGAGGTTTAATATATGCATATTGCAGTGGGGATTGTGTTTTTGGTGGCATGGATGCTGTGCCGGAAAATGCCGGATGGAAAAAAGAATATGTTTGGAAAGCCGATAAAGCCGTGTTATCAGATCAGCTGCGGACTTTGGAGCATAATTAATCCGGTATTAAAAAACAACATTTATGTAAACCGGTTGGAAGAAAAAATGCAGATTCTGTACCCAAATAAGAACAAAAAAGAAGTAGTCCGCCAATTTTTATGCTACAAATGTTCGCTTGTATTTACGATTTGTATCCTGGCTCTGGTTATCAGCTTTATCGTAGTAAAAAAAGAAAATGCGGCAGCAGACAGGGTGTCTTCTCTTGAAAAAGAGGGCTTTTGGGGAAGTGAGAAGGAGGAGCTGCTTGCCTTTGAGGTGGCCGGTTGTAGCAGAATTTGAAAAAGCCATTGCCACTCATGAAAATTTGGCCTA
>CANOFI010000219.1 GCA_947565255.1 uncultured Lachnospiraceae bacterium | reverse complement strand
GGAGCCGCATATCCGATAAATCTGCCTTATATCCCGGATAACAAAGGAACGCGACTCTTGCAATCACCCCTTTGTACACAGGAATATCCTGCGAAGCGTTTACACCGGAAAACAGTACTTTTCCGGCCAGCGCATTCGAAAGAGCCGTACCTGGCCGGTACGAAAGAAGAAATGCTTCATCATAGCCATACCCTTTGGGAAGCTCATCATTCGCCTCATACAATTCGTACTTTGCTTCATCGTATTCCACCGAAAAGGTAAATGCCTCCAGCGAAACCGCTTCCCTCACGGAAATCTCAATCGTAACTGTCTGCTTGGTTTCATCGTATGCTCCATAAAAGCCAACTACAAAATCATCTGCGTCTGCCGCATTTGCGTTTAACAGAAATGCCATGAAAAAAATTACTGCAAAGCCCCATTTTCTCATATTAAATTCAATGCTTTTTTCAGGATAGTCTGGGCATCAGCCAGAGAAACCTTGCCATCATTGTTCATATCCGCCTGCTGAATCTGCAGCTGCGCAAGCATAATCAGATTCAGGGAATATTTCAAAGCAAGCTGGGCATCGGCCAGTGTTATTTTTCCATCGTTATTAACATCGCCTGCCAGCCCCGATGCTTCTTTTAACTGTACGGTATATGCCAGCGTTTTGTTCTCCAGCTCCACGGTCTCAACTCTGCCATCTGTCTCCGTACCAATCGTATTTACCCGAAGCGACACCGTTGTCGCAACCGCAGAACTGTCCGGTTTCACTTTAAAATGAATCTGTGCCACTGCTCCCTGATACTCCGGTGCGCCCGCCAGCGCACCGGCAAAAGAAACATGGGAATATTCCTCCCGGTCATTGCATGCCAGCATTCCGTATTCATACGCCTTTTTCAGTTCCGAAGTATAATCATACCCCGTTCCCTGCTGGTTTTCTACCTCTAACACAGCCGTGTCATATTCCACAACAAAGTCAAATGCACTCAGCACAAATGCATCCTTTAACTGAATGGTTACTGTAAATTCCGTTGTACCTGACACGGGCTGTGTTCCGGTTAACTCCAATGGATTAGCGCCTGCTGCACCTGCCGTACACGGCACAGACAAAAGCAATACGAGACACATCCAGCCAGCCATACACCTTTTTAACGTATTCAATATGCTCACTCCAAATCTGATTTTTTAGCGGAATGCGGCTTCATTCCACCTAAGTTCATTTTTCAGGCTGCGGATTGTTGTATCTTTATCAATAAAAATACATTCCACGCCCATGGCAGCACCCCAGTCACCCATCTGTTCCGCACAAAGATCCAGCGAAAATGCCGTATGATGTGCACCGCCTGCAAGAATCCATGCCTCCGCACCCGTTATGAGATTCGGCTCCGGCCTCCAGAGCGCTGTTGCTACCGGAAGCTTCGGCATCGGAATATCCTGCTTCAAACATTCTACCTCATTGATAATCAAACGGAAGCGTGTCCCGATATCGACTAAAGAACAGGCCACACCCTTTCCCGGATTCGCTGTAAACACAAGTCTTGCAGGGTCCTCTCTGTTCCCCATGGATAACGGACAGACCTTAATGCTCGGCTTCACATCCGCAATGGACGGACACACCTCCAGCATATGCGCCTGCAGAATGGATTCCTTTCCAGGTGCCAGGTGATACGTATAATCCTCCATAAATGAGGTTCCTTTTGGCTGTTCGACACCTTCCGACATTATTTTCATCAGCCGGACCATAGCGGCCGTCTTCCAGTCTCCTTCGCCGCCAAATCCGTACCCCTGCTCCATCAGCCTCTGCATGGACAGACCGGGAAGCTGCTGCAGGCCGGACAGCATCTGGAAATTGGTTACCACCGCATGATAATTATGCTCTTCCAGAAATCTCTTAAATCCGATTTCCTGCTGAGCCTGCACAGCTACATGCCTTCTGAATTCTTTTTCATCTCTGCCCTCCGGCAGTATGTTGTAGGATGCATAATATTCCTCCACCAGAGCGTTGGTATCGGCTTCTGATACCGCCTGCACATACTCTGCCACATCCGTGATGTTGTACGCATCGATTTCCCAGCCGAATTTCACTTCTGCTTCTACTTTATCCCCCTCGGTAACGGCAACGTCGCGCATATTGTCGCCTACCCGCACGACACGGATATGGCTGCTTTCCATTACACCGACTGCCGTCCGCATCCAGCTGCCAATCCGCCGGACAACTGTCTCATCTGTCCAGTGCCCTACCACGACCTTGCGCTCAATGCCCATGCGGCTTACAATATGTCCGAATTCCCGGTCTCCGTGGGCAGACTGGTTCGTATTCATAAAATCCATATCAATGGTATCCCACGGAATTTCTTTATTAAACTGCGTATGTAAATGCAGCAGCGGCTTTCTGTACTCCTGCAGCCCTAAAATCCACATTTTTGCGGGTGAAAACGTATGCATCCACGTAATCACGCCCGCACAGAATTCGTCCGCGTTCGCTTCATTAAAGCATCTGCGTATCGATGCAGAATCGATAAGCGTCGGCTTTAATACAACCTCAAACGGCAAAAGCCCGGTTGCATTCAGTCCCTCGACCATAATACGCGCGTGCTCGGCAACCTCCTTTAAACAGTCATCACCATATAAATCCTGGGAACCTGTGGCAAACCAAAACTGATAATCCTTACTTTTGAGCATCCTGTCTCCTCCTTTACACCCGTGTTTTCCTAATCACATACCAAGCTGTGCACAACAAAAAAATGCGGTACACTATATATAGTATAGTATACCACATGTTGTATCATCCGTCCAGTAAATTTATATGAATCCTTTTTCCTTCTTTGCATTTCGTTACTATTCACGCCCCCAAAGGCCGTTCATAGTAAAAATTCCGGGCAATATTCAGGGGTTTTCTATGCAAAAGCTGCCCATCACTCCTGAATCATGTTCCCATGGAATGCGCAGTACAGCGCATTCCTGAACCGTGAATTTTCACCGAAACAGAACATGCTTTCTGTTTTTACTCGTCTGCATACAGCAGTTCTACCGTATTTTTCCTGTCAACAGCGCTGTTATAGTTCAAAATGCGGTATTCTTCCAGCAATGACTCATATCCGCTGTTTTCCGTATGGGTGTGCATCACGTTCTTCTCATCCATATATCCATTGACATTCAGCACTGGAATTTTCTGTGATAATTTTTTCTGATACTCAAAATATTTGGGCATCTTAAGACCTGCGTACTCATAAACGACAGACGCAAGCCTGTTTGCACTCAGTGCACCTAAGTCCCCTTCCTCAATATCATAATTCGCCCATATCAAAAGCGGAACCTGATAGCGCTTCTGCAATTCCTCTATATTCCATTCCTGCATCGGCCTGCCAATTAATTCTTCATAAAATTCTTCTTCCACAGCCGGATGATGGTCCCCAAACAACACGACAAGCGTCGGCTCCTCAAACTGCTGCAGCTCCTCAATCAGATAAATCAGGGCATTATCTGAAAGTTTCATAAGCGAAAGATACTCATTCACCTTCGGATACTCCTGCTCCATATCCTCAACCTCCACGGCTTCCTCAAATTCCGTCCCATATGTGTATCCACCGTGATTTTGTACGGTCACATTGAAAATAAATACAGGGTCCTGGCTCTCCTTTCCTTTCAAAAGCTCCATCACTTTCCGGTAAGTATCCCAGTCACTTGTCAGAACGCCCCGGATGTATACCTGGTTTGAAAAGCTTTCTATGTCATAAAATTCATCAAACCCCATGGATTCATATACCACATCCCGCTCCCAGTTTCCGGCCGCCATCGGGTGAACCGCATAGCACACATAGCCCTGCTCCTTTAAATTGCTTACCATTCCACCAGTCTTATATTTAGAAGAAATATACTGCTGGTACGGTATGCTTCCGTTAGCCAGAAATGCCATGGAATTCCCCGTGAGCACCTCATATTCTGTGTTGCTTGTCCCACCGCCGTAAACGGAAACATACATATCACCGGTTACCGTGTTCTCGGTAAGTCCTCTCACAAAAGGCATATAATCGATATTCGTCTCAAATTCCCCGACATCCTCTAAATCCGCATAGGCTTCATTCATGATCATAATGATATTCGGCTTCACGGCAGCCTGCGAAACCTCCTCCGCATCCGGAATCGTATCCAAAATTTCCTCTGCATTGACCTCCGAATGAGCCAATGCTGTTGCAAGATCAAAC
>CANOFI010000218.1 GCA_947565255.1 uncultured Lachnospiraceae bacterium | reverse complement strand
CCCGCCGCCCTGCAACTATATGCAGATAAATGATTAGTATGTATTATTTTTGTACATATGCTCAATTCCGCTAAGTGAAATTGCCTGTGCGTGGTATCCTTCTGTGATAATATCCAGCTCCTCACTGAACAGGCGCAGCTTCTTCAAATCATTCTGCTCATATACTTTATAAAATTCATCCTGAATCTTAATGACTTCCCTTTTGTTTGCAACCTTATACAAATTCTGAATGTTATTCAGAATCTCGGTGACAATGCTTGCCTTTGCCTGAAAAGAGTTCTGCGCTTCAATAATTTCACTTCGCACACTGGACATCTGTTCATCCAGCTTTACAATGGAATTGGCCGCCTCCATCAACTGGTGGCGGATTTCAATCGGCATATTCCGTTTGTATTTATACTGCAGGGAGTGTTCAATCACCGCCCAGAAATTCATTGCCAGCGTCCGAATCTGTATTTCAACCATAATTTCTTTCATACCGTCCAGCGTCTCAATATGATAATAGACTATCAAATGATAACTGCGGTATCCGCTCTCTTTTTGATTATTAATATAATCCTTTTCCTTTTTTACCCTCATATCTGAACGGTTCCGAATCAATTCCACTACTTTGTCAATATCCTCCACAAACTGACAAATAATACGAATTCCTGCAAGATCTTCTATTTTACTTTCAATCTGCTCAATCGAAATCTTTTTTTTCTGCGCTTTCTCCAAAATACTCGGTATCGATTTTACACGTCCGGTTACCTGTTCAATAGGCGAATACAATCCTCTTTCCTTGTGCTGCTTAATCAGATGATCAAACTTTACGATAATCTCATTGACTGCCAATTCATATGGATTTAATAATTCTCTCCATAATTGGATTTCCATTTTTACACCTCCATGATTCCTATATTTTATGCCGCCTACGGTCCCATTCTTCAATCTTTTTCCGCTATCCCTCAGAGTGTGTCTGAAAATTCTGCCATCTGCTGTATCGTAAAGAATCCCCAGGCAATGCCTGGTACTCTTTATGACCCAATACACCCCCGCTTGCATTCATCAAACCAACCCCGTTCGTCTATTTTCATTATACCCCTTTAATAGGCATATTGCAATGTTTTTTCCTCAAAATATTTTAAAACCGGATAGGGATTAATGCTGATTTCTTCCCCTTTCTCATTGTTGACATAAATTCCTACATGCAAATGCACTGCAAACTGACCGACCGTCCCTTCGCTCCCATATCCACTGTCCCCCATATATCCCAAAAGCTGCCCAGCTTTCACGGTGTCCCCCGCCTTTATATCATCCGCGTAACAGTACAGATGGGCATAGTAATAATATCCGCCCAGCGGACTGCGGATTCCAATCCGGTATCCGCCCTTTGTCAGCCAGCCGATTTTTTCAACTACACCATCCGTCATACTCACGACCGGATAATATCCGCGCTTATTAATTCCCGCCATAATATCCGTCCCCTCATGTCCGCGTTTTCCGCCAAAATTACGCTCATACATCCAGGAATTTTCAAAGGACACCGTTGCCTCCTGATTCGTCTCTGACTTCGGCACCGGAAAATATTCCACATCCTGCCAGATTTTTCCATATAATACCAAAAGCTTTTCATATTCCTTCGGATACCGCTCCAGCAGCTGCTTTTCCATCGCCTTCAGCTCTTTTTTGCTCAATCCGTTTAATTCATCCTTTTGCATGGAAAAATCATGCATGGCCATGGTGACTGCAAGCACCTGCTGCAGTGTGACTGACTGTCCCCCGCATAATTTCCGAATGGTTTTTATATTTTTATCGCTGATTTGCTGTGCACGGAGCAATTCACTTTCTGTCCCGGCAAAAGACACCTGAAACGGAACTGTATAGTGGATAAGATAGTCGCTTCCAATAATCACCGCCGCTGCCTGTACAAACAAAATTAAGGCAACCGCCAAAATCCGGTTGAGTTTTCTCAAAATACGTCCCCTTAAACATCCTTCAGCCGCCTGTCCGCCTATGCTTCCCCATGCGGCTGCTGTTTCAACTTATCTTATGCCGGAACAAAAGCAATCATGCCAGCTTCAGGATATTTATGAGGTATTCCCAGGTGCGCGCAACAGACGAGATGCTCATACGCTCTTTCGGTGTATGGATGTCAAAAATATCCGGCCCCATAGACACCGCATCAAAGCCCTCTATCTTATCTGCTAAAATTCCGCACTCCAGCCCTGCATGCAGCGCCATCACCTGCGGTTCTTTCCCATACACCTGCCGGTACGCCTCTGTACAGACCGGGCGAAAGGAGGAATTCCGGTTGTATTCCCAGGCCGGATAGTCTCCGGTCGCAGTACAGTGTCCGCCTGCAAACAAAAGCAGATTATCGAGCCTGTCGCGCAATGCCTCCTTCGCTGTGCGCACCGCACTTCGAATGGCAAAATCCATCACAAAACACTCCTCATCCAGCCCCATAATCCCAAGATTTAGCGAGGTTTCCACCAGTCCTTCTATCTCGCCGCTCATCTCCTGCACTCCATTGGGCACCTGCAGCAGCAAAAAAATCACATGCTCTGCCGAAGAGGGCGACAGCTTAACCTTTGGGGTTTCGCAGCACATAACATCAATAAAAACCCCAGGCTCCTTCCCGCCCAGTTCCCCCTTTACGGCAAGCTCAAACTCCTTTATTTTCTCTTTTGTAAATTCCTTTTTCTCCTCCGGAAGAGTCAGTACCGCACACGCTTCCCTTGGAATCGCATTATCCTGCAATCCCCCGGATAACTGTGAAATCCCAAACGGCGTCTCCTTCCCCAGCATAAATAACAATCTTCCCATCAGTTTATTGGCATTGCATCTTCCCTTATCTATCTCTGTGCCGGAATGACCGCCCAAAAGCCCCTTTATCATGATTTTCATGCCGCACAGATTTTCATCCGGCTCTTCTTTTGTATACACAACCGGCAGGACACACTGACATTTGATGCCGCCGGCGCAGCTTGTAAGCAGCGTCCCCTCCTCCTCCGAATCAATATTGAGCAGACGCTTTCCTTTCAAAACAGAGGCATCAAGCGCTTTTGCCCCAAACATTCCCGTTTCCTCATCCACGGTAAATACGACCTCCAGGGGCGGATGCGAAATCTCTGTGCTCTCTAACAGCGCCAGTCCGTAAGCCACTGCAATTCCATCGTCTCCGCCAAGTGTCGTCCGGTCCGCATAAATAAAATCTCCCCCTGTCAAAAGGGTCAGTCCCTCCTTTTCAAAATCGTGGTCACAGTCCAGATTTTTCTCGCATACCATATCCAGATGCCCCTGTATAATCACCGGTTCCTCCTTCTCCCTTCCCGCGGTACCGTCTTTAAAAATGATCACATTATTTTTCTCATCCTGAATACACCGCAGATTTTTCTCTTCTGCAAACCGCACGCAAAAATCGCTGACCGCCTTTGTGTTGCCGGATCCCCTTGGAATTTTGCTGATTTCCTCAAAGTAATAAAATACCCTCTGGGGCTGCATCGTTAAAACTCTCATATTTTCAGTCCTTTCCTACATATAGTATAATAACTAACAAGCGGAGCCTGTCATGAACAAAAAAATACTTATTTCTTTCGTATTTTTATTTTTTATTTTGCTGCTGCTCGATCCTAAAGGGGCTTTGGAGGGTTCGAATGCGGGGCTTCTTCTGTGGTTCCACACCGTACTGCCTACCCTTCTTCCTTTTATTATTCTCACAAGCTTAATCATGCGCCTGGATGCCGTTCACAGCGTATGCAGGTTTGCTGCGCCTGTTTTGGGGCGCCTGTTCGGCCTGGACGCCTACGGCTGCTATGCACTGATTACGGGCTTTTTATGCGGGTATCCGATGGGCGCAAAAATCACGGCAGATTTATTAAAGGAACACCGTCTTTCCCTGAAAGACGCCCAGTTTTTACTCGGAATCAGCAACAACGCGAGCCCGATGTTTTTCCTCGGCTATGTCATCACACAGTCATTAGACTGTCCCGAACACAAAGTTCCTCTTTTGCTTATCCTATATGGAACACCGCTTTTTTATGCATGTTGCACAAATTTCTTTCGTCAAATTGCACAAAAATTCAGATTTAAAAAGCAGCTTCATGCGTGCAGTCTCCCTTTTTCTGCAGCTTCTGAAGCACCAAAGCCCGCAGGCAGGAAAAAAACATTCTCCTTCCAGATGATCGACGACAGCATCATGGATGGCTTTGAGACCATTACCCGCCTCGGAGGATATATTATCCTTTTCGCGATGATTG
>CANOFI010000217.1 GCA_947565255.1 uncultured Lachnospiraceae bacterium | reverse complement strand
ATAAATCTCTCATGATGGTCACGGTGCTGCAGATGCCGGTACTGGTGCTGCTGCCTCTCTGCACCACTTACCTCTCCTCCTATATGGTAAAGTGGGTTAGCGGAGATATTTCTCCTGGGCAGTTGGCAGCGTATATACTGGGTCTGTCTGCAGCTCTGCTGATCCTTCACCTGGCAAACAGGGTGATGGATGCAAAGGTGAACTGGGGCTCCATGCTGAACCGGATACAATATATCGTGATATGCGGTGACAAGGCAATAGACATGGATTATGAGAACCTGGAGAACCAGGAGGGGCAGACGAAGATGCAGAAAGCCCTGAATGCCGTATACAACTCGAATGGAGGGACTCAGCAGCTGTTCCGGCAGCTGGTGAACATGGTGTCCAATCTCATGGGGCTTGCGGCGTATTCGGCGCTGATTGCGTCTTTGAGCCCCTGGCTGGTGGCAGTGCTGGCAGTCATGACTCTGACGGTCCATTTTGCAAACAGGGCAAACAATGCCTGGAACCACCGTCACAAGGATGACTGGGTGCCCCTGGACAGGAAACTGGATTATGTCCGCAGGCATGCGGGGGAGACGGCATACGCCAAGGATATCAGGCTGTACGGCATGCGGGGGTGGCTGGAGGAGATGTTTGACAGTCTGCTGCGGGAGCGGATGGTTTGGTATAAAAAGGGCGAGACAAGGGAGATGGGAGTGGATATTTTCTCAGGGATTCTTAACTTTATCCGGGATGGAGCAGCCTATGGATTTCTGATTTACTGTATCTTTGAAAAGGGGATGTCGGCGGCGGATTTTGTCTTTTACTTCGGGCTGATCTCACAGTATTCTTCCTGGCTTCTGGGGCTGATATGGCATTACAGTGAAGTGGAGCGAACCAGTCTGAATTTCAGTGATGTAAGGGAGTTTCTTGATATAAAAGATACATTTCGCAGAGGAAGCGGGGAAGCGCTGCCCGGGGAAGCACCGGAGATTGCATTTCGGGATGTATCCTTTTCTTATCCGGGAAGCGTTTCGCCCGCCATTGACCATATTTCCTTTACCATAAAGAAAGGGGAGAAGCTTGCTTTGGTGGGCTCCAACGGCGCGGGCAAGACCACACTGGTGAAGCTGCTGTGCGGCCTGTATCATGCGTCGGCGGGGCAGGTTACAGTGGAGGGGAAGGATGTGTGCAGCTATGACAGAGATGAATATTATACACTGTTGTCGGCGGTATTCCAGGATATTTATCTCATGCCCACAACTGTGGCGAAAAATGTTGCCTTGTGCGAAGAGGACAGGATAGACAGGAAGAAACTGGAGAAAGTATTGGAATTATCGGGAATCAGTGAAAAAGTTAATTCTTTGCCGGAGAAGGAGCGGACGATACTGCTGAAGGGTGTGCGGGAGGAAGGGACGGACCTCTCCGGCGGTGAGAAGCAGAAGCTGGCACTGGCAAGGGCTTTATACAAGGGAGGCAGCATTATCGTGTTGGATGAGCCCACTGCCGCGCTGGACCCGGTGGCGGAGAATGAGATTTACCGGAAGTATAATGAACTGACAAAGGCGGCTACCTCCATATTTATATCTCACAGGCTTTCCAGCACCAGGTTCTGTGACAGAATATTGTTTCTGGAGCATGGACGGATTGCGGAGGAGGGGACTCATGAGGAGCTGATGGCTCTTGGCGGTAAATATGCTGCAATGTATGAAATCCAGAGCCGTTATTACCGGGAAGAGGTTCCGGGGCAGATGTGCGGTGCGCCAGGGACGGCGGCGGAATCATAATGCGGCGGGTGTGTGATGTGAAAGAGGATTTCAGGGTACTGCGTCAGCGCAGGGAAGCTGCACCTGGCACCCAAAGTATTTTCACCTGTGCGTTTGGATGCTCATTCGAGCATCCAAACCACTCCCGCATTCGCAGCCGCGTTTTGTTCATTTGGAAGTGGGCCGCTAATCCAATGTCTCGTCTGCATTGCAATAGCCTGCATGCAGACAAGCCATTGGATTGCAGCCGCACAGGTGGAAGAATTTTCCTGCCATCATAGATATACTCGTGAGTGCGGGTATAATGAGAGAGCATATGTACAATACGGAACTGGAAAAGGGAGAGGAGCATGCCTGCGGGTGCAGTTTCAAGCAGCGGGTATTGTGCAGGGGTATCTGCGGAGCGAAATAGAAGGAGCCGGTAAAAGAAGATGAAGAAGTGGAAAGAAGACATAAAGATAATAATAAGAACGTTAAAAACGGTACATAAAGTATCTCCTGGAATTCTGGGCATGATGCTGCTGCAGGCAGCGTTTACATCACTGTCTCCTTTTGTTACGATGTACATGTCGTCGGTGCTCATTGACGGAATCGAGGCAAAAATGGAATTAAGGCAGCTGCTTTTCCTGGCGGCTGTTACCGTCACAGTCACGCTGCTGGTGCATCTGCTGGGCAGTCTGTTCCGCCATTATGTGAATTATCTGTGGTCCCGGTTCTGGGCGAAATGCGATATGGTGCTCAGCAGCAAGATGATGGAAATGGATTATGTGGATGTGGAGTCCGCCAGGATTCACAGGCTTCGGCAGCAGATAGAAGACTTCTCCAATACAGGTGGTGAGGGAATTGGAAATGTGCCGTATCAGTTCCGGGAGCTGGTGGAAAGGGGGTTTACGGTGATATTTTCCGTTTTCTTTGTGCTGTCCCTCTTTACGGCGCGCTTTCAGGGGGAGGCTTCGGGAATTCTGGCATTTGTGGTGTCACCGGCGGCTGCCGTGCTGTTGGCGGCGGCAGTTTTGGCCAATGCTTTTGCAGGAATGACTTTCGGCAGGAAGATGATGGAGAAAAGCCATGTTTTGATGCGTCAGGCGACAGAGGCCAACCGGATTTATATGTATTATCTGGAAAATCATATCATGACTTACCATACCGGAAAAGATGTCCGGATTTACAACCAGAAAAGGCTGCTGCAGGAAGAAACAGGCGTGATGCTTGACGCAGGTGTGCGCATGGTGAATGGACAGGTGCGGAATGAGGCGAAGTATTCCGGGGCCGTGGCATTTTCAACAGTGGCATTGAGCGCTTTGGTTTACCTGTTTGTGGGACTGCGGGCTCTTGCGGGCATGATTGGCGTGGGGGAACTGGTGCTGTATATCGGGAGTATCAGTAAGTTCACGGATGGATTTACGGGCTTTGTGATGGCGCTGACACAGCTGCGCACCAATAATGACGCCATGCGGGTATATTTCGAATTCCTGGATACGCCGGTGCGGATGGGAGAAATTACAGGGCGCAGAGGAACTACCGGAGGCAGGGGAACTACCGGAGGCAGGGGAATTACCGAAGGCAGGGAAACTACCGAAGGCAGGGAAACCATAGTATGTAGAATAGAAAACGTAATACCGTGCGACTGTGATACCCGCCAGGTTGCCCTGCAGCATGAAGTGGAGTTCCGGAACGTATCCTTCCGTTATCCTGACACGGAGAATTGGACGCTGCGGCATCTCTCCATGAAATTCCGGGCGGGAGAGCGTCTGGCGGTTGTGGGGAGAAACGGCAGCGGCAAAACCACCTTTATCAAGCTGCTCTGCCGCCTCTATGACCCTACCGAGGGCAGTATCCTGCTGGACGGAGTGGATATCAGGGATTACGGCATGGAAGAATACAGGAAGCTGTTTTCGGTGGTATTTCAGGATTATCAGCTGTTTTCCTTTTCACTGGCGCAGAATGTGGCGGCACGGACAGAAGCGGAGCCGGGCAGGGCGGCGGAATGTCTGCAGCGGGCAGGATTCGGGGAAAGGCTTGCGAAGATGCCTTCCGGTATCCGGACCTGTCTGTACAGGGATTTTGAGGAAACGGGTGTGGAGATTTCCGGAGGGGAGGCGCAGAAGATTGCGCTGGCAAGGGCCCTGTACAAGGATGCACCCATCATCATACTGGATGAGCCTACCGCCGCCCTTGACCCCGTTGCGGAATATGAGATTTATTCCAGGTTCAATGAGATTATCGGTGATAAGACGGCGATTTATATCAGCCATCGGCTGTCTTCCTGCAGGTTCTGCGACGATATCGCTGTCTTCCATATGGGAGAACTGGTACAGCGGGGAAGCCATAGCGAACTGGTGGCGGATGCGGAAGGCGTGTATTGTGAATTGTGGAATGCGCAGGCGCAGCATTATGCTGACGGTCACGCTCATCTCTAAACTGGCAGACGGCGGATTGCCTGCCTGAGGTGCATAATCTTAACTGTAAGCAACACATATATTGACGCAGGAGGGTATG
>CANOFI010000216.1 GCA_947565255.1 uncultured Lachnospiraceae bacterium | reverse complement strand
GGATTCCAAAACAATAAAATGAAGTGCTCATGTCTTCCATATTTGCCGGTTTATCACGGTACTTCAAAAATTATGAATTTCTGACGGTGTGTGTGGTGACAGTTCAGTCAGACCAATTTGATTATATAAATAGAGATAATAAAAAATTAAAGCAGCGAATGCAATTTTAAAAAGCTGAGCGGTAAAGACGCTTAAAAAATTAATTACAAAAACATAGTAAGGGACAATTCCCTGAGTATGCATCTGTGGTTGTTGGAATATTATCAAAAGAGAAAATGGATGTGAATGAAATTTACACTTTGTTCAGAGAGAAATATAATCAGAGATAAAATAAGAAATGTCCATGAATAGAAAAAGATATAACTTAGATATCTCATTAGATGCTGGAAGCAGAATCCGGCAGTGGTGATGATGGAGCAACCTGGAACTGATGTTCCGATACCACTGCGCATTTGCGCAATAGGAGAACTTTTTATGATTTATATTCTTTTATTATGTTCTGCAGTCATTATGCTTAGTATTGCAGCAAACAGACTTTCCTACAAATTCGGCATGCCGGTACTTTTGCTGTTTATGGCGCTGGGCATGGTATTTGGTTCGGATGGACTATTTAAAATATCGTTTGACAGTTACCAGATAGCCAAAGATGTATGTACAATTGGCCTGACCTTTATTATGTTTTACGGCGGATTTGGCGTGAATTGGAAAACTGCAAGGCCGGTTGCTGTCCAGTCGGTCTTATTATCAACACTTGGCGTAGCCCTGACGGCTTTTTTTACAGCGATATTTTGTTATTACATTTTAGGTTTCCGGGCCAGCGAGAGTTTTCTGACCGGGGCTGTTTTAAGTTCAACAGATGCAGCCTCCGTATTCTCTATTCTGAAATCCAAAAAACTGAACCTGAAGGACGGCACGGCGCCGCTTCTGGAAATGGAAAGCGGAAGCAACGACCCAATTGCCTACCTGCTTGTTATAATTGGAATTCAGATGGTAAGCAAAACACCCGGTAAATCCATTACTTATCTATTGTTTTCCGGGATTGTGTATGGCGCAGTTATCGGTATTGCAATTGCGGCCCTTGGAATTTTAATCATGAAAAGAGTTGCTTTTGTAATAGAGGGACTGGATACAATTTTTGTAATAGCTTTGGTGATGATGGCTTATGCTCTGCCGGAGCTGATAGGTGGAAATGGATTTTTAAGCGTATACTTAACAGGGATTCTTCTCGGTAACAGTGAAATTGACAATAAAATTGTACTGGTACATTTTTTTGACGGACTGACCGGGCTGGCTCAGATTCTATTGTTTTTCCTGTTAGGTCTGCTCTCTTATCCGCACATGCTGTGGAGAGTGGCTCTGCCTGCGCTCTGTATCGCCGTATTTCTGATTTTTGTTGTCCGGCCTGTCAGCATGTTCCTTTTACTAAAGCCCTTTGGGGCGGATTTCAGAAAATGGCTTCTGGTTTCCTGGGCGGGCCTGCGCGGTGCGGCATCCATTGTATTTGCGATTATTGTAATTGCAGAAGGGGTTACATTAAATGTCGATTTATTTCATATTGTATTTTTCATTTCGCTGATTTCAGTTGCGCTGCAGGGGGGATTGCTTCCAAAAGTGGCACAGAAACTGGAAATGATTGATTACCGGGCAGATGTCAGAAAAACATTTAACGATTATCAGGAAGAATTTTCCATGACCCTTACGGCATTTGCCATTACAAAAGGGCATAACTGGGCAAACCGGTTAGTAAGCGATATCGGTATGCCGACCGGTTCCCTGGCTGTTATGATTAAAAGAGACAAAGAAACAATCATTCCCAAAGGGGATACAAGAATTCTGGCAGGAGATTATATGGTGATGAGTGTGCCCTCTTATCACTGTGATGATGAGATAAAACTAAAAGAAGTGAAAATCAGCAAATCTCACAAATGGTGCAATAAATGCATTGGTGAACTGGATTTGAAAAAGAACCGCCTGATTGTCATGATAAAAAGGGGCGATGAAATTATTACGCCGAGGGGAGACACAAAAATTGTGGAAGGAGATATCGTTGTGAAAATGTGATACCGTCCCGCAGCGAAGCGGGAAGGTGTCTGAAAAACGAACTTCCGGCAGGCGATGTGCGGGGCACATAGTATAATCTGTCCGTATATAGACAAAATAAGTAAAAACGTGTATGAAAGGGCAGAATAAAATGAATGCAATATGGAAAGAGGATGCCGGGCTGCCCCGGTTTCCGAGCTTGGATGGAGAAATTCGAACAAATGTTCTGATTATAGGAGGCGGGCTTGCCGGGCTTTTGTGTGCGTATTTTCTGCAGGAGCAGGGCGTAGACTACATTGTTGCGGAGGGCCGAAGCATTGCTTCAGGTACGACCGGGAATACGACGGCCAAAATAACTTCACAGCACGGCCTGATTTATCATAAGCTTCTCAAACATGCTGGAACAGAGCGGGCGAAAATGTATCTGGAGGCAAATCAAAACGCGGTTAATCGGTATGCGCGGCTTTGCCGGGATATGGACTGCGGATTTGAAGAACGGCCGTCATATGTGTATTCTCTGGACGACAGAAAGAAGCTTGAGGATGAGGCAGAGGCCCTGCATCAGCTTGGTTTTTCCGCCCGGCTTGCAAAAACGCCGGAGCTTCCGTTTCCGACGGCCGGGGCTGTCTGTTTTGATAAACAGGCGCAGTTCCATCCGTTAAAATTTATTTCTAATATAGCCCGGAATCTGCGCATTTATGAGCACACATTTGTAAAAGCGCTGTCAGAGCATACTGCGGTTACCGACAAGGCAAAAATTCATTGGAAAAAGCTGATTGTTGCCACTCATTTTCCGGTTGATAATAAGCATGGCCTGTATTTTTTAAAAATGTACCAGCATCGTTCCTATGTCATTGCCCTTAAAAATGCCGGTAAAATCTGGGGTATGTATGTTGATGAGGCAAAGAAGGGAATGTCCTTTCGCAGTTATGAGGATTTGATTCTTATCGGGGGCGGTTCGCACCGGACCGGAAAAAAAGGCGGAAACTGGCAGGAGCTCAGAAGCTTTGCAAATCGCTATTATCCGTCTGCAGCGGAGGCTGGTTACTGGGCAGCGCAGGACTGTATGCCGTTGGATGACATACCATATATCGGACAGTATTCCAAAAAAATGCCGGACTGTTATGTGGCGTCAGGTTTTCAGAAATGGGGCATAACCTCTTCGATGATAGCAGCACAGCTTCTCTGTGACCTGATTATGGAAAGGGAAAATCCATATCAGGAAATTTATAACCCGCAGAGAAGTATATGGAAGCCGCAGCTTTTTCTCAATGGTCTTGAGTCCATGGTGAATCTGCTGACTCCGACGGCGAAACGATGTCCGCATCTTGGCTGTGCTCTGAAATGGAATGCAGACGAGCATTCCTGGGACTGTCCCTGTCATGGTTCCAGATTTGCTGAGGATGGTACGCTGCTGGACAATCCGGCTAACGGAAGCAAAAAAATAAAAGCACAAAAAATGTCAAATAGTAAAATATAATGCGTCCAATAAACTGACCTGAACGGTAAACAGTCCATTTTCAAAAGATGCCTCAAAATTTCCTTCATTTTTTTGAATACACTGGACAGCGTTACGAATTCCAAAACCGTGGGTTTTTCCTTCTTTTGTTGACACGTATTCTCCGCGGCGCAATATGGGGGCTCTGGCGGCGGAGTTGGCGATGGTGAGCGCCAGACTGCTTCCAAGAGCTTTGACAGAAACGCAGACTATTTTGCGGTCGGTCTGTTTTGCAGCCTCGAACGCATTGGAGAGCAGATTGGAGAAAATGGTGCACAAATCCATAGAAGACAGCTTGAGCCTGTCGGGCAGATGGCCTTTCCATTTCAGATGTACCTGGCTGTGTCTGCGGCTTATATCCGTAACGATCGCATTTACAAGTTCATTTCCGGTTTTTATTTCAGGTTTTAATTGCTGCAGGCTGCTGTTCAGCTGGGCAATATAACTGCCGAGCTCTGCATAATCCTTTTCAAGATACAGCGTGTGCAGACAGGTGATGTGATTTTGTAAATCATGCCGGAAGCTTCTTGTCTCGGTTTCTTTTTCCAGCAGGGAGAGGTAATAGTCTTTCTGGGCTGCCAGAAGATTTCGGGACATTTCGAATTCCTTCTGCAGGTGCGCAAGCTGATTCTGTCTGGACAGCAGAAGAAAACCGGTAATAAGAAAAATAACGCGAATGGAATTGATGCCGCGTGGACAGCATTTGGTACT
>CANOFI010000215.1 GCA_947565255.1 uncultured Lachnospiraceae bacterium | reverse complement strand
TGAGTTGTGACGCACATCTGACAGAGAGCAGTTTTCAGATACACGCTAAGAAAAAGGAAAGGAATGAATGATTAAGATGAAGGAATTATTATTAAAATATGGATGCAACCCCAATCAGAAACCATCCAGAGTATACCGGAATGAGGGAGAGCTTCCCATTGAAGTGCTGAACGGCAATCCGGGGTATATTAATTTGCTGGATGCACTGAACGGCTGGCAGCTCGTAAGCGAGCTAAAGAGGGCCACCGGTCATTGCGCTGCAACCTCTTTTAAGCATGTATCTCCGGCGGGTGCGGCAGTGGGACTGGAGCTTTCAGAGGTTGAGAGAAAGATTTACTGGGTGGATGACTTAGGGGAATTATCGCCTCTGGCATGTGCCTATGCAAGGGCAAGGGGCGCAGACCGCATGTCCTCCTTCGGAGATTTTATTTCCCTGTCCGACGTATGTGATGTGGATACGGCAAGGCTCATTAAGAGGGAGGTGTCTGACGGTGTAATTGCTCCCGGCTATGAACCGGAGGCCCTCGAAATTTTGAAGGCCAAGAAAAAAGGCAATTATAATGTGATACAGATAGATTCGGCGTACAAGCCGGAAACGGTGGAACGAAAGGAAGTGTTCGGCATTACTTTTGAGCAGGGAAGAAATGACCTGGTGATTGACGAGAGTATGCTGGACAATATCGTGACGGAGCAAAAAGAACTGCCGCAGAGTGCAAAGATTGATTTGGTTCTTGCACTGATTACATTAAAATATACACAGTCCAATTCGGTATGTTATGCAAAAGGCGGCCAGGCAATCGGTATCGGCGCCGGGCAGCAGTCCAGAGTGCACTGTACGCGGCTTGCGGGACAAAAAGCGGACAACTGGTTTTTACGCCAGGCGCCGCAGGTGCTGAATCTTCCGTTTAAGCCGGAGATAAAACGCGCCGACAGGGATAATGCCATCGACGTGTATATCGGCGATGAGTATATGGATTTGCTGGTAGACGGCGTGTGGGAACAGACCTTTACGAAGAAGCCGCCGGTATTTACAAAAGAAGAGAAACGTGCATGGCTGGACAACATGAAGGGTGTGGCACTGGGCTCCGACGCATTTTTCCCATTCGGGGATAATATTGAGCGGGCAAAAAAAAGCGGCGTAAGCTATATTGCGCAGCCGGGCGGCTCGATACGGGACGACCATGTCATTGCAGCCTGCAACCGGTACGGTATGACGATGTGTTTTACCAAAATCCGTCTGTTCCACCATTAAAAGAAGGTGTCGTATGGAACGTTTAGAACAGCAGTTTGCATTTATACAGGAAATCGACAAAGAAAAATTTATCGGGCGCCAGACCTATGTAACCGGTGCAAAGCGTAAGGAAAATGATGCAGAGCATGCATGGCATGCGGCGCTTATGACAATTCTGCTGAGTGAGTACGCCAATGAAAAAATCGACGTGCTAAAGACCGTCACAATGCTTTTGCTCCATGATATTGTGGAGATAGATGCCGGAGATACCTATGCGTATGATGCGGAGGCAAAGCAGACGCAGAGAGCGCGTGAGGAGGCCTGTGCGGAACGGATTTTCGGAATGCTTCCAGAAGACCAGCAGGAAAAGCTGCGCGGATTGTGGGAGGAGTTTGAGGCCCGCGAGACGCCGGAAGCAAAGTTCGCAAGGGCAATGGACAATATCCAGCCGATGATGCTGAATGCGGCTACGGACGGGAAGGCATGGGAAGAGCATGGGGTACATATCAGTCAGATTTTAAAGCGCAATGAGATTACAAAAGAGGGCTCCGGTGCGCTCTGGGAGTATGCACTGCAGCATTTTATCCGCCCAAATGTCGAAAAGGGACGAATCAGAGAGTAGGAGTTGTGTTTGCTGAATCAGAAATTACGATATAAAAACATTTTCGAAATATTGCAGCTGCTAAAATGCAGAAAATATGGAAAGGGGTGTAAAGAATAAATGGAAGAGCTTACAGTACAGGCACTGTATACATTAGAAGAGACCATTGCCGCAGAGCTGTTTGCAGGGGTAGGGTATCCCTGGGAGATCCTCGGCCGGATTACAGGCTTTATCACAAAATTAGGTGAAACACTTGATAAGGACCGGTATGAAAAAAAGGGGGACTGCATCTGGATAGCCAAAAGTGCAAAGGTTGCGCCGACGGCCAATATCAACGGGCCGGTAATCATCGATGAGGGGGCGGAAATCCGTCATTGTGCATTTATCCGTGGCAGCGCCATCGTCGGCCGGGGTGCGGTTGTTGGAAATTCCACGGAGCTGAAAAATGTAATTTTGTTTAACAACGTGCAGGTGCCGCATTATAACTATGTGGGGGATTCCATATTAGGTTATAGGGCGCATATGGGCGCCGGCTCGATCACATCCAACGTAAAGTCTGATAAAAAGAATGTCGTTGTGCATATGGGTGATGCCGGTATCAATACCGGTTTGAAAAAGTTCGGAGCCATGCTGGGAGATGGGGTTGAGGTCGGCTGTAACAGTGTACTGAATCCGGGGACAGTGGTTGGAAAGAACAGCAATATTTATCCGCTGTCGTCCGTCCGCGGTGTGGTGCCGGCAAAGCATATTTACAAAAGCCAGAATGAAATTGTAGAAAAAAGGCAGGCTGAAGAATAAAGAGTTTTGCAAATGCTGAATCAATACAAAATAAAGAAAGGAACACGGAATGAATGCAAAAGAACTTGCAGGGTATGTAGATTACACCCAGTTAAAAGCGTATGCTACATGGGAAGACATAAAAAAACTGTGTGAGAAGGCAATTGCACTGCAGACAGCATCGGTGTGTATTCCGCCGTCCTATGTAAAACGGGTAAAGGATTCCTACGGGGACAGGGTGAACATATGTACGGTTATCGGGTTTCCGCTTGGATACCAGGTGACCTCCGTAAAGGAGGCAGAGGTTAGGCAGGCGGTTGCCGATGGGGCGTCGGAGGTGGATATGGTAGTCAATCTCGGTGATGTAAAAAACAGAGATTTTGACAGGGTGACAGAAGAAATCCGCACGTTAAAGGCGGCGGCGCAAGACAATGTATTAAAGGTGATTGTAGAAACCTGTTATCTGACGGAGGAAGAAAAAATTGCGCTGTGCTCCTGCGTGACGGAGGCCGGAGCAGATTATATTAAGACCTCCACCGGCTTTGGAACGGCGGGGGCGGCTTTGGAGGATATCCGGCTGTTCCAGCAGCATATAGGGGAAAATGTAAAAATAAAGGCGGCGGGAGGAATCCGTACGCCGGAACAGGCGGAGCAATATATAAAAGCCGGCTGTGCAAGAATAGGCAGCAGCTCTCTGTAAAGAATATACGGTAACAGGGAATTGAGAAAGGCTTATTTGGAGTGACGAGTTTGGACAATCGATACAAAAATTCCGCTCCAAAGTGTTTTGAAGTCGCTGCATTTTTGTATCGATTGTCCAAACTCTGATAGTGAAATAAAAGTTTTGTAAATGCTTAACATATGGTAAGCGGGGAAGGGGCCACATGGAACAAAAAAAACAGGATATGACACAAATAGAAAACGGACTTTCTGCAGAGGAAATTAAGAATTTGATTAATTGCGCGTTTTCAGCGAGAGAGCATGCATACTGCCCTTATTCCGGCTTTGCGGTGGGGGCAGCTCTTCTGGCGAAAAACAATGTAGTGTATTCCGGTTGTAATATTGAGTCTGCATCTTATTCACCGACGAATTGCGCGGAGCGCACTGCTTTTTTTAAGGCGGTGTCAGAAGGAGTGCGGGAATTTCGTGCAATTGCCATTGTGGGCGGAAGGAAGGAAAAAGGGAAAAAAGAGGTGGAGTATTGTGCTCCGTGCGGCGTCTGCCGGCAGGTTATGCAGGAATTCTGTCAGAAAGAATTCCTGATTATATTAGCAAAAGATGAAGAAAAGTATGAAATACATACATTGGGGGAACTGCTTCCCTGCGGCTTTGGCGGTACAAATTTGCTCCTATAATTTTCTGCGCGGCAGATATTATGATTTTGTATTTTGTGAATTTTTATGGCAGCAAAATTAAAATTTGTAAAATTATTCTAAATATGAAACATTTATGCATGGAAATATTGACTTTTTTTATGGTTCATGCAATAATAGGAACAGATGACTGCGGACAGCATTTGTACCCTTTGAAAGGTGCACGGCTGCTGCAGACCGGCAGCAATGCTGCCTAAAATAATACAATCAAGGAGGATGACAAATGTCAACAAAAGCGTATTATCCTATCAGCGAAATCGGTGCCTGATTCCCATCTCGCAAATCAACAGAAC
>CANOFI010000214.1 GCA_947565255.1 uncultured Lachnospiraceae bacterium | reverse complement strand
GTTACTCTAATGTCAACACATTTTATTAACATATATATCGACCGCAAATCGAAAAAATTAATAGAAAAATAGTAGTATATGAAAAGTCGAAAGATGATCTGTTATATGCCCTCACCGGAACCTACAACTATTATAATATCAAATCCATCAACCGCGTCACAGAGACGGGCCATGTGAAAATGTCTGCCGTTATCGAATCCGAGGTGCGAAACATTTCCTATATGGAAAGCGACCACATTCAGGTCAATGTGGCAGAAGGATATACATACCGCGCAAAGGTCGATGTATCCGGCCACTCCGTATATGTTGAATACCGCGACGACGAAGGAATCCAGAAGGGATATGTGGCAAATGTCCCAAGCATAGAAAAAGACACGGAAAACCCCATTGAGCAGATGGCGCTTGCCGCATGGAACAAGGTTTTAGAGGAAAACAGACAGGCGCTGGGCTATACGGAATTTAAGCAACCCATCCTTTCAGGCGCAACCGTTCCGGGCAAATATGTGAACGGTTGCTTCATCAGCGAAATGACCACCTGGGAGGATACCATTTATTTTGGAAAGTTTGGAGATGCATGCGGAATGGCAGGAATATTCGGAGGAAGCTGGTCAGATTATTACAAAATGGAAGAAGGGACGGAACACCCAGACAGCTATGAGATTAAATTGTTTACCGGCAGAACCGTCATCATTGATTCTGACCGGGTCAATCAGATTGGCCGGCTAAAAGGGGTTTTTTCCAAAGCGGAATATGCACAATTAATGGAAGCGCTTACAGAGGAGACCGGCTCCATACGCATGCCGCAGGAGAAATGGGATTCCCTGATTCAGTGGACGGACAGTGAACTTGCAAAAGCAAAAGAGATGACAAGACAATTTGTAGAAAGCCAGGAGAAAAAAGCGGAAGAAACACAGGAAATACAGACAGACAGGCGGCGGGAGCTTTTTAAAGCGCCTTATTCTTATCTGGCGGACGACTCCGGCGTAATTGTGTATAACGGTGTTACCTTTATATGCGACGAGCAAACCAATTCCATCTGCTTAGGCGATGTGAGCAATCCCGACGATGTGATTACCGTGCCGCTGTCCAACGGCGGCAGCCTGAAGGTCAACCGCGACAATCTCGGCGATCTTGCAAAAGCAATTACTATGTTTTCAGCCGAAGACAGAAACCGCATCATGCGCGCCATCCAGAGAGACAAAAAGGTGCAGCAGCTAAAACAGGAAATCGAGGATGAAAAAGGCAGTGTCGGCGAACGCCTGCAGGGACAGGAACAGGCAGAACAGACCGCACAGGCAAATACACAGGAACAGCCAAAAGCACAGGATACCACGACAGCCGGAATTGAGGAAGACAGCGGCGATTCCCATATCATTGTCAAACCGGACGGAACAAGAATTCTGGTGCTGACAACAAAAGTCGGCGGCATGGAAACCCAGATGAGCATTAAATTATCCGATGGAGATGAAAAAGACAGCAGCAACGAACAGAAGGAGGATCCCTATGACGACAGACATGACCATGGTTGGCAGCCATAAAACTTATGCTTACAATGCAACTGCAAAACAGACACAAAAGACTGACCAGAATGCGGACGCTTTTTTTAACCGGTTTATCAGAGAAACAGAAGCAAAAAAGCACTATGAGAATAATCAGACCGCTCCCCTACCCCGCCAGACAAAACATTCCGCTCCACGCGGGGATGTACTTACTCTGCACGGCGAGTGCGAGGAGGGCGAACGGCGGGTAACCGCATGGGCCGATAACATAACCGGAACCTCCATGAGCGTCTACACACCAAAAGGCTATGACCCGAAAAACCCGGTGTATAAAGTAAAGGTTTGGGATAAATCGGGAAATATCACAGAACACATAGTCGATATTTCCAAAGTCAATCCGCGTGACTGCAGCACCATTGAAATGTATGCGTATTCTGCCTACCTTTCCAGCACCGGACAATGTCCGGATGCGCTGACAAAATTTATGATGGCGCAGGCGCATGATGGCCAGAACTCTTATGATGCGTTATTTGAGAAAAAGGACTGGCTCAGCGTCATAAGAAGCCTGATGAACACACAGTACCGCGCGGGTAACCTGGACGGCTATCTTGGTTACAAAATTTTTTACGAGGCGCTGGAGCGCGCGGAGCGGGAACACCGTTCAACATAAAAGCGCGAAAAACAAAAACGCATAACATACAAAAAATAAGACAGAAATCACCAAAGCCTCTGCAAAAACGATTTCTGTCTTATTTTTACTGGTTTTTTCAGTCAGCAAAAACAGTCTGTGTCTACAACCATTAATCTTTTAATTGTGTATATTGTATGTGAAATTATAGCAATTCAATTCTTTTGCTTCTCTATACTTTTTTTCCTGCATCTCTGTACATTTCTCACAACAATGACTGTGAAAGAGAGAACCACCATACAGCCGGCAAGCACCTGGGATACGGCAATTCCGGTGCTGCCAAGCGTCAGCTGGTCCGTTCTTAAGCCTTCAATCCACACACGGCCAAGTCCGTATCCGCCAAGGTATATAAAAAACAATTCTCCGTCAAAATGCTTGTGCTTCCGGTAAATCAGCAGCACAATTAACACCACCGCATTCCACAGCGACTCGTACAAAAAGGTGGGATGTACCTGAATACATCCATCCTGCATATGTTCCTGCATTTTGGCCGTAATTTCACTGCTGCGCACCGCGCTCACCGGCAGCTTCATCGCAAACAGATTATCGGTGTAATCCCCAAAAGCCTCCCGGTTAAAAAAATTTCCCCATCTGCCGATTGCCTGTCCTGCAATCAGACCGATGCATCCGGTATCCGCCATCAGCCAGAAGTTCTGTTTTTTCAGCCTGACATACACGATAAGCGTCAGAACTGCCGCAATGACGGCCCCATAAATGGCAAGTCCTCCCTGCCGCAGGTTAAAAATCTGCAATGGATTGTCCTTATAATGCTCCCAGGAAAATATGACATAATAAAGCCTCGCCCCGATAATGGAGCAGACCACAGCATAAATGGCATAATCCAAATATACTTCCTTATCCTGTCCGCTTCTTTTTGCCTCCCTTTCCGCGAGCAAAATACCGGCCAGAATTCCAATGCCGATGATAATCCCATAAAAAGCGATATCAAAGCCTGCAATTGTAAAACGTTTTCCGACATGCTCCAAATGAATTCCAAGATTTGGAAATGCGATTGCACTCTCACTCATGTTCTCTTACTCCTATACATTAAAACGGAACAATATGACATCTCCGTCCTTTACAACATAATCCTTTCCTTCCAGCCCTACCAGTCCTTTTTCCTTGGCTGCCGCATACGTGCCGCAGTCTAATAAATCCTGGTAATTTACAACCTCCGCACGGATAAATCCGCGTTCAAAATCCGTATGAATCTTTCCGGCTGCCTGCGGCGCCTTCGTCCCTTTTTTTATGGTCCAGGCCCTTGTTTCATCCTCACCGGACGTCAGATAGCTGATGAGTCCCAAAAGACTGTAGCTCGCCTTAATCAGTTTATCCAGACCAGATTCCGAAAGCCCAAGCTCTTCCAGAAACATCTGCTTTTCTTCCTCATCCAGTTCTGCAATTTCCTGCTCAATCTGCGCACAGATTACAAATACCTCTGCCTGCTCTGCCTTTGCATATTCCCTGACCCTGTCCACATACGTATTGCCGTCTGACGCCAAATCCTCCTCGGCAACATTTGCGGCAAAAATAACCGGCTTACAGGTCAAAAGATTGTAGGAAACAAGCCATCCCAATTCATCCTCATCTTCTGTCTCAAAGCTTTTTGCAAGCTTCCCTTCCTCTAAATGTGCCTTTATCCGGTTTTGCAAATCCAGTTCCTTTGCCAGCATTTTATCATTCCGGGCGCCTTTTGAGGTCTTGGCAATGCGTCTTTCCAAAATTTCAATGTCGGAGAACACCAGTTCCAAATTAATCGTCTCAATATCCCTCATGGGGTCAATCGAGCCGTCTACATGCACGACATTCGTATCCTCAAAGCAGCGCACCACGTGAACAATCGCATCCACCTCACGGATATTGGCAAGAAACTGGTTGCCCAGTCCCTCTCCCTTCGATGCGCCCTTTACCAGTCCCGCAATGTCAACAAATTCAATCACCGCCGGAGTCACTTTTTTGGAGTGATACAGCTCTCCCAGCTTCTGAATCCTCTCATCCGGCACTGCCACCACCCCGACATTGGGGTCAATGGTACAGAACGGATAATTGGCAGACTCTGCTCCTGCTTTTGTCAGTGAATTAAATAATGTACTTTTGCCTACGTTTGGAAGTCCGAACTTTTCCCAGAC
>CANOFI010000213.1 GCA_947565255.1 uncultured Lachnospiraceae bacterium | reverse complement strand
ATTCAACAAGCGCAAGGCTTTATTGCTGGCTTAACAACCGATATACAGACATTAAGCCAGCACCCTCACCCGGCAGAAGGATTCGCCGGAATGGAGATACTGGGCGCAGCATATACAGACAAGACGGATGCTGGAACTGCCCTGCTGGATGCGCTACAGGACGTGGCAGCCGAAGAACCAGTGAATATCGGTCATTACCGTGGATTTGGCTTATCTGCAAGATTTACAGGATTCGTCCATAAACTGAGCCTGAAAGGGGCCGTCTCCTACAATGTGGAGTTGGGAACGGACGCGAGGGGGAACCTGACAAGGCTTGACAACGCCTTAAACAAACTGCCCGAACGTCTGGCAGATTATGAAACAACTCTGGCAAATCTGCTCCAACAGCAGGAAGCGGCGAAATCGGAAATCAATAAGCCGTTCCAGTATGAAGAAGAGTTGCACGTTAAGTCCGCACGTCTGGCAGAACTGGATTCGGAGCTTAACATCGGCGGCGTGTCCCAGCCGCAGACCGCAGCATGAAACGAAATTTTATAAGCATCAACAAGCCCCCGAAAGGGGGCTGCGGGTGCCTTAATAAATCACATATTGTAAAAATTAAAAAATCAGCATTCCATACAAAGGAGGTATTTTTCTATGGGTTATTCTTCTGAAATCAACGGCCTTGAGCTGTTCACCGCGCCATTCCGCAATCCGCAGGCTTATATGGCGGCTCCGGAATCCCGCCCACAGCAGCCGAAAACTGCATCTTCCAAACCCAAAGCGGCTGTGTCTCCGGCACAACAGCCAAAAGCAGTAAGCCAGCCGCAGGCTGTACAGCCAAAGGCTCCGGTAAGCCGTCCGCAAAAACCGGATATTCTGAAAAAGCCTGTCCCGGATGAAAGGAAACCTGCTGTACAGGAGGAACAGGCTAATGTTACGGAGCCAGTGCAAAAGACGGAACAGCAGCCAGAAAAAGATGCTCCCGCTCCTGTAAATGCACAGGCACATCCAAAACCGGAACCGCCGAAAAAAGAGCTTACGATGGATATGTCCGACCGGACGATTCCAGCCGGGGAGCCTCTGGATACGTCAGAAGACGCCAAACGGAAAGCCCACGAAGAAGCTGAAGCAAAGCGCAAGGCAGAGTGGGAGGCAAAACAGGCAGCTAAGAAACAGGAAGAAGAAGCGGCGGTTCAAAAGCTGCAGTCTATGAGCGATGCCGATGCGGTGTCAGCTTCCACAGAACGCGTCCGTACAGATGTGGAACGACTTACCCGCCGCAACATGAAAGAGTGCGTCGCAGAACATATACAAAAAGAGTGCCGGAAAGACCCGGCATTTGCCCGAAAAACCATGCATCCGCACAAATCCATGATTCACTGTTTCCGTTATATCAACCGCATGGCAAAAGATTATCTTCAACAGGAAATGAAAGATAATGACATGAGGCCGGAAAACGGCGTTTACGGCGGCGATGTCCCGGACGATTTGTGCTACCAATGGGCAGAGGACTATTTCAATGACCCGGATGCAGAGGAAGATAAAGAAAAAGAAGAAAAGTTTATCCCGCGTCCATACGTCGGCACGGCATCTAAGCCTAAGAAAACGCCTAAAAAGACAGCGAAAAAGGAAACAAAGAAAAAGCAGGAACCGGAGAACAGTTACGAGCAGATGAGCTTAACGGGGGTGTGATAAATGTTAAATAAAAGAAAATGCCGCAAATTCGCAAATCCTGATATGAAAATGGCGGCAGGCAATGGACTTCTTTATGCAGAGCAGATTGACTATATCATCCGTACAGCAGTCAAAATTATTGACCATCATAAGACGTTAATACTGTATGTCTATTCCCGTACACAGGCTGTATGCGGTGATTTATGCCCCCTGTGGGCTGTCTTTCAGGACAGGGGTGACTTTATAACATTGGAACGCCGGGAAGACGGCAGCGCCGTGTGGCGTAAGTCTGCTTTTGACAGTCTGGGCGGCAGATGGGGGGTTACGGGCAGATGCGCCTTTTACTCTGCAAAGGATGAAGAGCGCGTTACCCGTTATCTGAAAAGCAGCCGTGAAAACGGCATGGGTTCCCTCGTGATTTTCCAATGGGGGATACAGGAAAAACGCAGGCAGGAACGCCAGCGCATCCGGGAACGGGAAATTATAAGGCGGATGGAATGCGTGCCCGCCCTGCCCCGCAGCCTGAAAAGCTGGATTCACAAATCCGTCATGCCCGCCTATTTCTTTTACGATTACAAGCGCGGGGGCACGGACGTTTCCGGCGTATGCTCCTCCTGCGGCCATGAGATACGATTGTCAAACGTAAAAATGGGGGACAAAGGAATCTGCCCGCATTGCATGCATGAGCTTGTCATGAAGCCACGCTCCCGCCGTGGATACTGCATGACAGACAGGGACACCTGCCAAGTAATACAGAATACAGGCAGCGGCGGACTGGTAATACGCATCATAAAAGCGCGTTACACATATATGGGCGACACACCCCAAATCCAGATTTACGAGAACGCCCGCCAGTTTGTCCGTCAGGATGAAAGTGGGAATGTAAGCCTTGAATGCTATTATTACCAGCATAACGGCGGAATCCTGACGAACTGGAAGAAAGGCGAACGGTGCGGGTACGGCCTGTGGCAGTACAGCTTCGAGGCGGACACATGCGGTCATGTCTTTGACAAAAACCTTCCGGCTGCGCTCAAAAATACGCTTTGGCAGTACTGTCCCATTGCTGATTTCTACAACCATGACCGCGAACCGATGCAGGCCTTGCCGTTCCTCGCCGCATATCTGGAACATCCACGGCTGGAGCATCTGGTCAAGACGGGATTCTGCCATATCGTGTCAGACATGGTTTACCGCCATGTTTCGGGCTGTCTGGATGAAATGCAGGACCGGACGCACCGCATCCTGCGGATTGCGGCAGAGGACGCGGAGTTTCTGCGTAAGCTGGATGCAAACGTGGATATGCTGAAAGCATTCCAAGAATACGCAGGGGTGAAAGACCGCCAGCGTCTGTTCCTTTGGCAGCTGAAACATAAGGTGAAATATAATGTCCTGCCAATCTTAAAGCATATGACGGTACATAAATTTATCCGGTACATGGAAAAGCAGTACAGTTTCCTGTGTCTCCGGAAAACACCCCACGGCCCATTACGATACAAAGAAATGCAGGATTTGGTGACGGAATACAGGGATTACCTGGATATGTGCCGCAGGATGGGATACGACATGAAAAACAGCTTTGTCCTGTACCCGAAAGACTTGCAGAAGTCACACGATAAGACGGCCCGCCGGTACGGGCAGAAGAAAGACACTTTAATTAAGCATGATTTTATTGATGTATATAAACAGCTTTCTGGGAGACTGGATTTTGAGAAAGACGGCCTGAAAATCGTATATCCTGATACACCAGATGATGTGATTGCTGAGGGACATGCATTGCATCATTGCGTCGGCAGCTATACGGAACGTGTGGCCGAGAAGGAATGCGTCATATTATTCCTGCGGAGATGCGCTGACGTGTCCAAGCCGTTTTACACAATCGAAGTGCGCGGGCAGGAAGTCGTGCAGGTGCGGGGCATCGGAAACTGCGGCATGACGCCGGAAGTCGAGGCGTTTGTCGCGGCATGGAAGCAGGGGGCACTATGCGCCCCGCTCCCGGCTGCGGCTGCATAAATCTGTCAAATACAAAACAGCCCTTTATCCGGCGGCGCGGATATGTTATAATCAAACCAAAGAAAGGCGGAAACAGAATGGAGAAAAATTTTGAGAAACTGCAAATAAAGGATGATTTCATGTTTAGCATTATCATGAGGAACCCGAAGTTCTGCAAGCCCTTTTTGGAACTGGTGCTTGGCATAAAAATATCACGCATTGAATATCCGAAATCGCAGGAGACAATAGATATTTCCGCAGATGCAAAAAGTGTGCGTCTGGATATTTATGTGGAGGATGGCAAAGGGACTGTGTACAATATTGAAATGCAGACCACGGGGAATAGAAACATTCCCAAGCGAACAAGATACTATCAGGGCATGATAGATTTGAATATTTTGGAAAAAGGGCACAATTACAAAGATTTGAAACGCAGTTTTATTATTTTTGTCTGTACCTTTGATTTGTTTGGCGAGGGGAGGCACATCTATACCTTTGAAAACCGCTGCATCCAAAATTTAGAGTTAGGGCTTGGAGATGATACAACGAAGATTATTCTAAATACCAAGGGCACAATGGATGATGTTACCCCGGAAATGAAAAAACTGCTTGATTTTATCGACGGCAAAGAGCCGGGTGATGACTTTACCAGGGAGTTGGATAAGGCGGTACAGTCTGTCAGAAAGAATGAGAAGTGGAGGTTGGATTATATGACGTTGCAGATGCATTATCAGGAAAAATATGAGCAGGGT
>CANOFI010000212.1 GCA_947565255.1 uncultured Lachnospiraceae bacterium | reverse complement strand
AAAGCATTTCAAAACATCATGCCGACAAAGAATAACAGCTCTCAAATACACTTTCCCTGATTATTTTGATTGTTTTCGGAATCGTTACAGATGTCAGTGACCGGCAGCCGCTGAATGCTGATACTTCAAGAGTACTCAGTGTATCCGGCAGATTCACCGATTCCAGTTTCCTGCAATCCTGAAAAGCAGATTTATCTATTACCTTTAAACTGTCCGGAAGCTGTACACAACGCAATTCGGAGCAGGTAAAAAACGCTTCCTCTCCGATGCTGGTCACACCCTCCGGTACAATCACCTTCGTAATGTCTGCATTATATTCAAATGCACCGCTGCCAATTTTCTTAACACCAGAAGGAAGCGTCACTTCACCTTTGCAGGTGCTTCCGTCAAACACTGTTCCATTGATACAGACTGGAAGATTGTCCTTTTTCAAATCCTCCAGCCATGCGGTTCCCTCAAACGCTTTTCCGCCGATTCCGGTAACCGTATCCGGTATTACAATTTCTTTTATATTGGTACATCCATAAAATATTTCACAACCGATATAGGTAATGCCGGTTTCAATATAAACACTGGTAATATCCATATTACAGTCAAAGGGAGACGGCGTCGTGGAAGAATTCTGGTAATCGTTTATTCTCCCGCTTCCATATATGTATAAGGTCCCATCCGCATACAGCCTGTATTTCGGAGTTCCGCAGGTGCCAGACGCAGTCTCTGCTCCATGAGCGCTGCTGTCAAATTCTGCCGCCTGTACAAAAACAGGCTTATCTTCCATATTCACCGCAAGTCCGCATGCCAGCAAAACTGCCGCCAGTACAACAGATAATACTTTCTCTTTTAATATCATCCTTACCTCCCTGTTTCCGGAAACCTTTAAAAGCCATTCATTAAATTCAGCGCTACTTTTAAGATTAACTGTGCATCCTGTAAAGTTACTTTTTTATCCCCATTTACATCTGCCGCCTCAATTTGCTGCGCGGACAAAGCCTGCAGATTCAGCGCACTCTTTAATGCCAGCTGGGCATCCCGCAAATCGACTGCATTGTCCATATTCACATCGCCTTTTTTTACTTTTGACGGCTGTACAGACGATACCGGTTCTGATGCAACCGGCCCGGGTGATTGTGAAACAGCCGGCTCCTGCGTCTTTTCGCTGTACACATAAGCAGTTTTACTGATTGCCGGGAAAGCAAACGAATACGCCGCGCTTGTAAAATAAGAATGCATTTCATGCGAAGCCGCAAATGTCAGGTTTCCCTTTAAAACAGAAGCCTTTGTTTCTGTTCCCACGAGGAAAAAATCACGGTATGGTTCCGTACCGTTTTTCGGATCATTCCATGTCAGATCCAGTTCATACCACGTTCCATCCACTTTTACTAAATTCCACGCATGATTTTCGCTCTGCGTCGATGTGGAATGACCGACCCCGCTCACCTGGATGGTCTCAATGCCAGCTTTTTTTGCAATATAATCAAAAGCGGAAACATATCCTGCACAAACTGCGCTTCCCTGCACTAACGCGGCATACAGAGACTGGTCAAAATGATTGTAGTCATAACTGATATTGGCAGCCAGCCAGTCATGAATGCCTTTTATTTTCTCATAATCCGAACTGCAGTTCTCCACTGTCTTCAAACAGGCATTCACACGATTCTCCACTCTCTGAATTGCCTGCTTTGTAGAACTGGCGTCATAAAACGGCTGTTCGCCTCCAAAATAATACACCGGCTTTCCATTTAACACAAAGCTGTCGGCCGCTTTTTCCACATAATAATCTGCATATCTGCTGTTTTTGGCAAATATGGCCTCTTCCACACTGTTATCATCGCGTGAGCACCAGTACTGCAGTGTCATCTTACTAAAATCAATCCAGAATACCTCCGGATAATCGGCCCGAAACGCATCAATGGCATATTGGAAACAATAATTCACCTTATTCCCATTAATAAGCCCTTTCGGCACTGTTACATGAATTTCGCTTTTTCCGTCATAAGTCTTTGTTAACTGGTCCCGGAATACATCATAAATAAATTTTGCATCGCTGTCTAACTGGCTTCCAAAATATTCCTTTCCCGAGGGAAGGGCAATCTGTATGGAACTGCCCGGCCGGCTGTTTAAGCTGCTCTGGGAAGCCTCTCTTTCCTCACTATAATAGGCAATTCCGTAATACAGCCCGCCGCGCTGTTCCCCCTTCGCGGCCTCTGTGCTTGTACTAACCGGAAAGAGTATGCCGGAACAGACCATTAAAATGCTGAGCAAATATGCCAGCATATGCTTCCTGCATCCGCTTTTCATGTAAAATCCTCCTTATCATCTACATTTTGTGCAACTTACTGAGTTTATACAATTTTAACATTTTTCGGAGGATTTCGCAATATCTTTTGCGCATTTCCCTTTCCGGTTAGGATTCGGTCTTCTGTCTGCTGTCACGTATCCATCTTCTGCAGCATATAATCCTTTGCTTCCTCCTTTGTTATGTTAAATACCACTGCAAGCTCGCTGTACAGGCAATTTTCTGCCAGCTTAAAATAACGCTCGTCGCTGACCGTAATTTTCTTCCCCTCTTCCATACGCTTCTGCTGTCTAAAATAAATCGTCTTAATCACTTTCATCCATTCATTCCAGTCACAGGTTGCAATGACACTCTTGTATGCCTCTTCCCGTTTCTTTTCCTCAGGAACCCATAACATCTCCATATGCTTTACCTGGCGGAAAAGCGTCTCTGCATCTTCCCTGGTCATCAATGGACGCATAACGGTTTTTTTGTTGTCTGTTGGTGTAAGAATCCGGCTTCCTTTCACATAATAGGGTTCCAACGTATAATAAAGACGTTCCTTTGAAATACCGTCCATGTCAATTGTTCCAATATCTACGACCTTACACACTCCATTGTTCCCATAAATAATAAACTGCCCGATTTCAAACATCTTTCTTTCTCACTCCTTTCCTACATACAAATGCGATTTATTTCCAGTATAATTATAATATAACACATTTTCAGCAAAAAAGTCAGTAAATTTATTTTTTTCATCATTATGCACAAAAAATATGCCCTGGAATTTGTCACTAATGCCCAATTCACAGCCGCACAGCGTCAAGGCTCATCTTTTTTGTGATATGCCTGTTTATATACAAAACCGTCCCTCGCATGACTCTTTTCGTGCTGTCCGTCGAGCATGGCAAAAAGCAATTGCTCCCCGTCGGAGTCGATTGGACATATCTGCATCCCAAGCTGTGTTTCTGCCTGTTCAAGCGTCATATCATCCAGGAAAACCTGTTCTCCCATGCGGAGCATATTAGAGGAAATGAACAGGGTTGTTCCCATATGGCTGCCGCACTGTTTTTTTTCAAGCATCTGCCGCACCAGATCCTGTCCTGTAATCAGGCCGGATACGGTAATAGTCTCCCCAAAAAAATCATTTTGTATACAATATACATGAATCCGGATACCCGGATACTGCTTTGTCACCATCTCGGCCAGTTCTTTCATCAGCGGATATGCCAGCTTTCCGGTCGCAATGGAGAGGCTTTGCTTTTTTTGTGTCCTTTCTTTTTGGTATTCCGGCTGCTGCACCCGCTTTTTCAGGCCTTCCATAAACTCCTCCATCAAAAGTCTCATCATGCCTACGCCGTTTTCTAACTGGAGGTAGCCGTCATAGCGCTCTGCCTTGGGAACTTCTCTCTCTGCCAGCAGATAAAATTCATCGCTTGCATGGACAAAATGCAGGCCATACTGCTTATAAAACAGTTCCTGAAAGTGCTCAATGCAGTCAATTACAGCCGCCGCCTCCTCCTTCTGAAAAAGCTCCAGCGGATACAGGCCCTTGCGGTATTTTGTAATTCCGGCCGGGACAACGGATACGCTTTTCATAACCGGAAGATAGTTTGATAAATCTTCTATTGTCTGTATAAGCTCATCCCCGTCATTTACCCCTTTACACAGCACAATCTGTCCGTTCATTTCAATCCCGCGCTCATACAGACGCTCCAGATAGCGAAGCACATCCCCCGCAAACCGGTTGTGGAGCATTTTGCAGCGAAGGGACGGATTCGTTGTGTGCACCGAAATATTAATCGGAGCCAGATGAAACTGGATAATCCGGTCAATATCTTTTTCCTTCATATTCGTCAGGGTAATATAATTTCCCTGCAAAAAAGACAGTCTGGAATCATCATCCTTAAAATAAAGCGTTTCCCGCATACCCGGCGGCATCTGGTCAATAAAGCAGAAGATACATTTGTTGCAGCAGGACTGGTACTCGCTCATCAGGTCATTTTCAAATACAATGCCCAAATCCTCCTGCGGGTCTTTTTCAATATCTAAAAGCCACTGCTCCCCGTCTGCCTTTTCAATGAGCACCTCCAGGGTCTCCTCTTCTTCCTTCCTTTATCATAGAATCATACGCTTTTATCCGGTAATTAATG
>CANOFI010000211.1 GCA_947565255.1 uncultured Lachnospiraceae bacterium | reverse complement strand
TGCGACCTCCTGGTCCCAAACCAGGCGCTCTAGCCAAGCTGAGCCACACCCCGCCTTGCGTCCAATCCAGTCTCAGCTTACCAACGCAAGAACCATTATATTACATTACCTTACACTTGTCAACACCTTTTTTTATTTTTTTCCAGATACAATTTTATTTTATCCGCAATTACCCCATATTGTTTTTGGAAAAACCGGTAATTGTTCTTTACAAATTTTTCATTTTCCTCTATACAGGCCCGTTCATATTTCATCAGAAATGCCGCAAAACGTTTGGCTCCAATCCGTTCGCTCTCCGATGCAAATGTGTGAACGACACCACCAATGCTCTTTAAATCACCGATTTTTAAATTTTTGGACATCTCCTCTATAAATCGTTCTGCCATCATCGCATAAATTTTAAGCGCCATCTCATACTGCTTCTGATTCCCCTCGAAATTCATTAACCCGGCTTCCCAGTCAACCTCTTTCGCTTCCTCCGTGTCAGGCTCCCTCTTCTCAATGATTTTCTCACCTGGAAGCCATTTTTTCAAAACCCGGATAAGCTTTGTCATTTCGATCGGCTTTGCAAGAAAATCCTGCATACCGGCAGACATCAACGTATTTTTCGCCCCATTCACCGCATTGGCAGTCAATGCAACAATAACCAGATTCTGGTATTTTTCACCTACCATGGTACGAATCCTGGATGTTGTCTCAATTCCATCCATTTCAGGCATCATATGGTCCATAAAAACAATATCATAATCACTTTTTTCCAGTTTTTCAATCGCACCCTTCCCGCTGTCTACCGTATCCACCTGCATTTGAAAAGGTTTGAGCAGCTCGGCGGCTATTTTCAAATTCACTGCATTGTCATCTACAATCAGAATGTTTGCATCAGGAGCAACAAATCTTCTTTCGCTCGCCTTGGCATTTGCACGCAGCTCTTTCGAATATGTACGGTTCAGAACAGACGGCAGCTTTATTGCCAGAAGCTGCTTCGTCAGCATGAGATCTCCGTCCTGGCGCCGCCTCACGGTTTCATGCTTATCCAGCAGAACCACTTTGTCAGCCTTTAATCCGGTGACAAGAGAACTGTTGTACACCTCCTTATCCACAAAAAGCACATCATAAGAACGATTCAGCATTTCAAAAAACTGTTCCTGGGACGCCGCTATATCAAACACAATTCCCGTGCTCTGGAATATGGTTTTAAAAATTTTCAGATATTCGGGGTTTGTTTCCATAATCAGTGCCTTTTTATAATGCACCGAAACCGGCTCCTCCTTTGCAGAACAGATTTTTTGAGGCAGTTCTAAGCTAAAGCAGCTCCCGCTGCCATACTCACTCTGCACTCCCAGTTTCCCGTGCATTTTTTCCGCAAGCATAAGGGAAATGGCAAGTCCTAAGCCCGTTCCCTCCACTGCGCGGTTTTTAATCGTATCAAACCTGCTGAAGGAATCAAATAACTTTTTCTGATTCTCCTCTTTAATTCCGATTCCGCTGTCTTCCACCTCAAACCGGAGCACCACCTCTTCGTCATTTTCCTGCGGGGACGGTACTGTGAAAACCCGAAGCTTAATATAACCGTTTTCAGTAAATTTCACTGCATTTGTCAGCAAATTAAGAACAATCTGCTTGATGCGGATATCATCGCCCAGAAGATACCTTGGAACATCCGGCGCGACATCCACAATAAAATCCAGATGCTTCTGGTCCATACGGACAATTGCCATATTCACCATATCTGTCAGCAGAAGATCCAGCGAATATTCCATCGGAGCAATATCCATTTTCCCCGCTTCTATTTTGGAAAAATCAAGAATATCATTGATAAGTCCTAATAGATTCTGCCCGGACTGTTTGATTGTGGACGCATTCTCTATAATGGTATCCGAAGCATGCTCTCTTAAAATCAGCTCTGTCGAGCCGATAATCACGTTCAGGGGCGTACGGATTTCATGACTCATATTTGCCAGAAAATTGCTCTTTTCACGGTTCGAATGGTCGGCCTGATTTTTTAAATCTGTAAGCTCGCCAATGATTTTTTTTGTTTCTGTTACATCGTATATCCACACACTGTACCCGCTGATTCCTGTTTTATCCGTGATTGTGTTCCTTTTTACCTGATAAGAAAAACTGCCCGCCTGAATATTCTCATCCTGTCCAACCTCAAAAAGAGCAGCCAGAGAGCCGCACTGGTTCACTTTTTCTCCCTTTTTTAATTCCTTTAATTCCGGAAACCATCTGCCGGCCATTTCATTGTAATCCACGAGATTATAATATCTGTCTGCAAGAATAACCCCCTGCTCAATCTGATGCAGCACATCAGACTGTGCAAAATGCTGTATGCCAAACAGCCCCTTTCTAATCACAAAAAATGTAATCACGGCACAGATTATACAGGCACATGCCGGTACGGCGTCAAACCGGCTGAACATTCCGCACAGGCCGGCTGCAGAAAGCCCGATAAAAAGTATGCCGACCCCGCAAATCCAGGCTGCATTTCTCTGCTCCTGTGCTGTCTTCGACTCATAACACCGAAACAGCAGCGCGGCACTGTATAAATTAATAAGAATATCCAATACCGACCCGGTATAATAGACAGCCCCACGTCCCTTCATTCCAAATACCAGTACCGCCAGGCATCTGAGTATCACAATTCCCAAAATAAGTCCCATCACCTTACTGGGTATTCTTTCTTTGAAATACGACATTAAAAACAAAAACAAAAAGAACACGCAAAAAGCTTTCCCGAAACACTGCATCATTTCGCCGAGAATGAAACTGTCAGACCCCCTGCCCATCCATCCGGTAAGACAGCCCACGCTGCCCGTCACCGCAGAAACTGCAGCCAAAGTCAGATATTTTTGTTCCTCGCAGGAGCGCTGGAGTGTCAAAGCAACCAGCGCACCAAAACCCATTATAATTGAAACTGCCTGTATGACTGAAAAAGCATTTTGTAACATGAAAAACACCCACTCCCGGACTCTGTTTTACTATGAAAAGAAACCACGGCGCATGCCGCAGTTCCTTTTCACATTTTCTCTATACTTATTCCGCTGCCTCTGCCGCACTGCCGCTGGCATCTTCAACCTTATCCCTGAACACTGCTTTTTCGCGGATTGCATCCAGTACCTTATCAGCATAGCAGTAGAAATACAAATCTGCCTGATAATCTGCCTGGTACTGTTTACGGAATTCCTCCACCGTCATGGAATTATACTCCGCATATTCCTGCAGACAAGCCGTATACTCCTCTTCTGTCGGTGCCAGCTTTTCCTTTTCCCCAATCGTAATAATTGCATACTGATAACTCTGATATTCCTTCGCAGACTCAGAAACCATTTTATCATAGTCCTCCTGGCTCATGCCGGTCTGCTTCAGATACTCATCCAGTGTCATATTATAGCTGCTCTTCATCTGTGCCTCATTCTGTTCGGAAATCAGATTTTCAAAGTAGGTTTTCTGTGCCTTCGGCACATCCTTGGTTTTTACGATTTCCAACAGCTTTTCCTGTATCGCATACAGTTCGTTGGATTCACGCGTCTCTGCATAAGAATCCTCTAAAAGCTTGCGGTAATAGCTCTTAAATCCATCTACGGACGCATCCGTCACAACACCGCCCACTGCGGTCAGATATGCGTCAACCCACTGCTCTGTCAGTTCTGCCTTCCCGCTGACAAGCATTCTGTTGTTAATCTTCACAACAAACTGCGCCGCCTTCCCGGCCAAATCAGGATTATTCTTGTATTCAGACGGGAAAGTCACATTGATGGTTTTTGTATCTCCGACGTTCATCCCTATCAGCTGTTCTTCAAACCCGTCAATAAAAGAACCGGAACCGATTACCAGACTCGCGCCGGTTGCTGTTCCGCCCGCAAAAGCAACGCCGTCCACGGAGCCTGCATAATCCAGATTTACAGTCTCACCGCTTACCACAGCGCCTGAAAATACATACGGATATCTCTCCAGCACATAATCGAGTTCCTCCTGGAACGCTGTCTCCGTCAGCTCTACCTTGGGCTCTACCTCAAGCTCCATGCCAAAATAATCCTTTATAGTCGTACATTTTAACGCGGAATCTCCAGTCTGCTTCATAAGATGCTTATGCAAATACTCAACATTATCATTTTCTGCTGCAATCGTCTCTTTCGTCGTCTCCTTCGCTGTCTCATTCTTGTCTGTTCCTTCTTTTTTGGAACATCCGGCCATAGCCGCAGATGCCAGACACAGACACAAGACTACGCTTAACACTCTTTTTTTCATATTAAACCTCTCTATCCTGCTCAGCCCAATGAAAAACCATTAGACAGCCCGCATATTAGTGGGAACAACCCACTTCATTAGTTATACCATATTCACACATGAAAGAAAAGCCTTTTTTTTCAATTCACACAATTTTCAAAAACTTCACATACCATTGGCGCCTGAGGATAAAATACTTTACCT